>CALLAV010000292.1 GCA_938001995.1 uncultured Amylibacter sp.
GCTGCACGCAAAGGCTCGCCATTGGCGATTGGCCATGGGGACGGCGAAATGTTTGTTGGCTCTGATGCGCTCGCGCTTGCCCCAATGACAAGCAAGGTCACGTACCTTGAAGAAGGCGATTTTGCGGTTCTTACGCGCACATCTCTCGAAATCACCGATGCCGCTGGCGCATTGGCAAATCGTGAAATGCGCGAAATTTCCCACGGGGCGATTTCTGCCGATAAAGGCCTGTTCAAACATTACATGGCGAAAGAGATTGCAGAACAGCCAACGGTATTGGCCGAAGCGGTAAAGCAGTATGTCCACGCCAACGGCAAAGAAATTCTGCTGCCAGGGGTCGATTTGGATTTTTCCAAGATCGACAAGCTAACCATGGTAGCTTGTGGAACGGCGTATCTCGCCTGCCATGTGGCGAAATATTGGTTTGAGCAAATCGCCCGTCTGCCCGTGGAATTGGATATCGCGTCAGAGTTCCGCTATCGCGAACCGCCCTTGACCCAAAATTCCTATGCGTTCTTTGTCAGCCAGTCGGGCGAGACGGCGGACACATTGGCAGCACTGCGGTATTGTTCTGAAAACGTTGATAAAACCGTTGCGATTGTGAACGTGCCAGAAAGCTCGATTTCGCGCGAAGCGGATGTGTCCCTGCCGATTTTGGCGGGCGTTGAAATAGGCGTGGCATCCACAAAGGCGTTTACCTGTCAGCTGACAGTTCTTGCCGCCCTGGCGATCAAAGCTGCACGCGAACGTGGGCATTTGGATGCCAACGGTGAGGCAGAGCTGGTGGGCGCGTTGAACGGCCTGCCTGGTATTTTGAACATGGCGCTTGCGCAGGAAGACGCGATCAAAGCCACGTGTTCCGAATTGGTCCATTCCCGCGATGCGCTGTTCTTGGGGCGTGGATCTATGTTCCCACTGGCTCTTGAAGGTGCGTTAAAGCTCAAAGAAATCAGCTATATCCACGCCGAAGGCTATGCGTCGGGCGAGCTGAAACATGGGCCAATTGCCTTGGTTGATGAAAACATGCCTGTCGTCGTGATGGCACCAAGTGACGAGCTGTTCGATAAAACCGTTTCGAACATGCAGGAAGTCATGGCCCGAAGCGGAAAAATTATCCTTGTGACGGATGCGAAGGGCGCAAAAGAAGCCGGCGAAGGCGCGTGGCAGACCATTGTGATGCCAGCGGTTCATCCGTTCTTGGCCCCGATTGTTTATGCCATTCCTGCGCAGTTGCTGGCCTATCACACCGCGGTCTTTAAAGGGACCGACGTGGACCAGCCGCGTAACTTGGCGAAGTCTGTGACTGTCGAATGACACCCCAAGACGCGCTTGATCAAGTCATTGCACTTCAGGAGCCTGTGAAAGCCGCTGAAATGGCGGCCTATCACAAGGTGGAGCGGCGGTATTTGGGGGTCTCAAACCCGCAGCTTGATACGCTTTATAAGGCGTGGCGCAAAGAAACAGATATCCCGCAACGCATTGAAATTGCCGCCTTCCTGTGGGATTCGAACATCCATGAAGCGCGGATCGCCGCCGCGAAACTGCTTACGCAAGCGCGGATCAATCCAGACGCGGATGTTTGGGCGGAAATCTGTCGCTGGGTTCCACAGTTTGACGCTTGGGCCATTGCAGATCATGCTTGCGGCGCAGGGGCAAGACGGCTGCATCTGAATGCCGCGCGGCTGGACGAAGTTGAGGCCTGGACCAAGGACGAGAGCCTGTGGGTACGCCGCGCAGCACTGGTCATCACCCTGCCCTACACCAAATCGAACAACCCAAAGCCCGAAGAATTGGTGGCGCGGGATCGTATTTTGGGCTGGGCCGCAGGTTATGTCAGCGACCCCGAGTGGTTCATCCAGAAATCCATCAGTTGGTGGCTGCGCAGCTTGTCAAAACACGACCCGGATCGGGTGCGGGTTTTCTTGGATGAGCACGGTTCGCAGATGAAACCCTTTGCGCTTAAAGACGCGGCACGCACGATGTAAACTGCGCCTCGCACACAAAAAAGCCGACGCAATGCAGCGTCGGCTTTGATTGTTTCAAGTCGCTGACCTGTTAATGGCCTTAGTCGTCGCGGTGAACACGCTCTTTGCGTTCGTGACGCTCTTGCGCTTCGAGCGAGAGTGTCGCGATTGGGCGGGCATCCAGACGCTTGAGGGAAATAGGCTCCCCTGTGTCATCGCAATACCCGTAGGACCCATCTTCGATCCGACGCAGCGCGCTTTCGATTTTGGCAACCAGCTTGCGGGCACGATCGCGGGTGCGCAGTTCCAGCGCACGGTCCGTTTCCTCAGACGCACGGTCGGCCACATCTGGGATGTTGCGCGCGCCTTCTTGCATGCCTTCGATGGTATCTTTGCTGTCAGACATCAAATCAGACTTCCAATCGTTCAGCTTACGACGGAAGTATTCTGTCTGGCGTTCGTTCATAAATGGTTCGTCTTCGGCCGGACGATAGTCGGCATCTAAAATAACTTCGGCTTTCACTTTTTTCTCCCTTAAATTCTTAGCAGTCTGAGACATCACGCACTTCACCCAAATAAACGTTTGTTTTGGGGTGTTCCGCTGGCTTTGCAAATCCTGCCTCGTTCCCGCGTGGCTGGCGTTTGCGTCGGAAATTCACCGCTTTTTTCAAAACAATTCGCTTTGATCTGCGCCTCATTTAGCCGAGTCGTAGGGTAATGTCACCCCTTCTTGATACACGACTTGCAGCATTGTGAAGCGAACAGTAGATTGCGCCTAACTTAGCAAGGGTATGCGATAAAATGAAGTTTGAAGGCACAAAACAGTATGTTTCCACGGATGATTTGACCGTGGCAGTAAACGCGGCGATTGCACTGGAACGCCCTTTGCTGGTGAAAGGGGAACCGGGCACGGGTAAAACGGAATTGGCACTGCAAGTTGCCAAGGCGCTCGACCTGCCGATTTTGGAGTGGAATATCAAATCTACGACCAAAGCGCAGCAGGGCCTGTATGAATACGATGCGGTGTCACGGCTGCGCGACAGCCAACTCGGTGAAGAGAAGGTTCATGATGTTGCGAACTACATCAAAAAGGGCAAACTGTGGCAGGCGTTTGAGGCCGAAGAGCGTTTGGTTCTGTTGATCGACGAGATCGACAAGGCGGACATCGAATTCCCGAACGATTTGCTGCAAGAATTGGATAAGATGGAGTTTCACGTCTATGAAACAGGCGAAACCATCAAAGCCAAAATGCGCCCGATTGTGATTATCACGTCGAACAACGAAAAAGAGCTGCCAGACGCGTTTTTGCGCCGCTGTTTTTTCCACTATATCCGCTTCCCCGAAACCGAAACGATGAAGCAGATCGTGGATGTGCACTTTCCAGGGATTAAACCAACGCTTGTGGCCGAAGCATTGACGCAGTTCTACGACATTCGCGAAACGCCGGGCCTGAAGAAAAAGCCGAGCACATCCGAAGTTCTCGATTGGCTGAAGTTGTTGTTGGTTGAGGATCTGGAACCAGAGGACATGAAACGCGACGGCAAGGATGCGTTGCCCAAACTGCACGGTGCGTTGTTGAAGAACGAACAAGACGTGCATTTGTTCGAACGGCTGGCCTTTATGGCCCGCGGGAATAGATAGGCCCTATGGCAACCACGGTTCGATATGTGACCGCCAAGGACGAGGCCGTTTGGCGCGATCTGTGGCGGGATTATCTGGCGTTTTACAAGACGGCACGGGATGAAGATGTATACGCGCAAACTTGGGCCCGCATCCTTGATCCTGACGTTGAGATGTTCGCAAAGGTTGCGGAAACACCTGAACATGGCGTGGTTGGGATCGTGAATTTCCTGTATCATAAGTACTTTTGGGGTCCTGAAAATCGCATTTATCTCAATGACTTATACGTGCGCCCTGACGTACGTGGCACGGGTGCAGGTAAAGCGATGATTGATGCAGTTGTAGACCATGCCAAAGCGCACAATTGCGAGCAAGTATGGTGGTTCACGGCAGAAGATAACGCGGTTGCGCGCAAATTATACGACCGCGTGGCAACGCTCAGCCCATTTGTGAAGTATCAGGTATGACCATCCTGCGATCCATAGGTTTGGGCGCAGTCGCGCTGGTCTTGGCGGCCTGTTCGGGGCTGCCGACAACTGTGTCCAAACGCACGGCCCCTGATGCGTCTTTTCCTGCGATGAAATTGTTCCCAGCGGACGCCGCCCCGCGCGGCGTTGCACGGTCCAACATTGATATTTTTGAAGAATTTATCGACTACGCCTTTGCCCTTGAAAGCGGTCAGACGCTGGCGCGTTTGTCACGGTTTGAAGGTCCCATTAGCGTCGCGCTGGTCAACGCGCCAGGCCAAGTGGTCAGCCGTGACCTTGATCGTCTTGTGGCGCGTTTGCAAGTTGAAGGCAGCGTTCCGATCAGCCGCGTCGCCTCCCCTGCAGCGGCCAATATTGTGATCGAGATGATCCCAAAGCGGCAGTTGTACCGCGCAGCCCCCAATGCCGCCTGCATCGTGGTTCCGCGCATGGGCAGTTGGGCCGAATTTCGCAAGAACCGTTTTAATCGGCGTGCGGATTGGACATCGTTGAACGAGCGGACACGCGCGGCGATCTTTATGCCCGTGGATGTCTCCCCCCAAGACGCGCGCGATTGTTTGCACGAGGAGTTGGCGCAGGCGCTCGGACCGCTTAATGATCTGTATCGTGTGCCAGACAGTGTTTATAACGATGATAACTTTCACATCGTTTTGACCTCTTACGACATGCTGATGCTCCGTATGTTCTACGCCCCTGAACTGCGCTCTGGCATGGCCAAACACGAGGTTGCGGCAGTGCTTCCTGCCCTGTTGCGGCGGCTTAATCCAAAAGGTGTTGGTCTGGCCCCGCGTCAGTTGCAAGAAACCCCAGACACGTGGAAACGCGCGATTGAAGCCGCGCTGGGCTCGCGCGGCAATCCGGAGTCGCGTTTCACCGCAGCCAGCAAAGCCGTACGTGCGGCACAAAACGCAGGGATCACCGATCACCGTTTGGGGTTCAGCTATTATGCCCGCGCCCGCGTGAACGCATCGCGCGATCCGCGTGTGGCCGCGGGTGATTATGCGCGCGCCTATTCCAATTTCGTACAAGCCTTTGGCCCTTACGACATTCACACCGCACAGGCCGCGTTGCAGATGGCATCCTTGTCCGTCTCCGCAGGTGATCTAGGTCAAGCGCTTCAATACATTGAACCGTCCTTAGTGGGCGCAAAGAATGCACAAAACGGGCGGCTGTTGTTCAGCCTTTTGGCCATGAAAGCCGCGATTTATGAACACGAAGGCCGCGTGGCAGAGGCCAAGTCCATCCGCCAAGAAGCCATCGGCTGGGGCCAATACGGCGTCTATGAACCATCCGAGATCAAAGCGCGGCTCAAAGTCATCGCAAGCCTGATCCCAAAAAATCCAACCTAAGAAGGTTAAGACATGTTTACACTTCCAGCGTTTATTATCGGCGGCCTTATTGGGTGGTGGCGTGCGCGCAAGATGGGGGGCAAAGGGCTCGACATTCTGCAATACGCCTTCATTCACGGCCTCGCACTGTTTTTGCTCGCGCTGATCCTAACGGTGATCGCCGATTGGCAAGGGTGGGTCTGAGATGTTTCTGCGCTTCTTTGAGGCCCTGAGGGCTGCGAAAATCCCAGTGTCCCTGCGGGAGTA
>CALLAV010000293.1 GCA_938001995.1 uncultured Amylibacter sp.
GTTGCGTCAAGCCCGTCAAAGGTGCCGCTGTTGGTGGATGTTGTGGTATCTGTACCAGTTGCCATAATTAAAATCCCTTCGGATGAAAGCGCAAAACATGGGAGTGCGCAGGATACTCGTTACAATTATTAGGGTTATTAGGCTCAGTCATACAGGAAATGGGCGAAACTGTCCAAAAATAAACACTTTTCTGCCATTTTTTGGCATTTTTTGAGGGAAAATACCTATTTCGCGTTGATTGTAGGAGCTTTGGAAACAATCCCGTCGCCCTTGCGGTTGAATGCTGCTTAAATTCCATGCAAATCGACGTTTTGTTACGCGATTGAATGCCATAAATCGCCTTAATTGAGATCTTTTTTCCGCAAAAACTGTTCAATTCCCATCGTTTTTTGCTGATTTCGACGCATTTTTCTTCGCATTGATTCGCCCCGCTGCGTTGCGCGGCGCAGTCTGTAAGTTGTTCTTTCCAAGTGGACGAATAACACTATTGTAGTGGCTAACAAAGACTTAGCATCGAGCACACAATGACTGATACGATCCCCTATGGCCAACTAATGCACCGCGCGATGCGGGGGCTGATGCGCGAACTGCTTCAAGAAATCTCGACCCTTGGCGAGTTGCCGGGCGATCATCATTTCTTCATCACATTTGATACAAATCATCCGGGCGTGGATATCGCCCCTTGGTTGCGTGAACGCTATCCAGATGAGATGACCGTGGTGATGCAGCATTGGTTCGACAATCTTGTGGTGCTAGAGGACCGCTTTTCCGTCACACTGAATTTTGGCGATCAACCTGAACCCCTTGTGATCCCCTTCTTAGCAATCAAGACCTTCGTGGATCCATCTGTCGAATTCGGACTGCGTTTTGACGGCGAAGATGATCTGGATGATATGGACGACGATATCCCAGAAAGCCCTATGGTTGTGATCGAAGAAGACGACATCGAAGACATCGTCGAAGAGCCAAAAGGCGACGCCGAAGTGGTCTCGCTCGACGCGTTCCGCAAGCCGTCATAGTACGTCTTAGGCCTCTGCCCGTCAGATCAATGGGTTAACCGACAGGCACAAGACGCCTTGATCGGTTCATCTGCCCGCGCATTGGCAATATCGAGGCGCTGTTTTATCAAATGCGCCTCGCTCGCCTTACCCAATTTCATCAAACATTCGTGCAATCCATCCAAAGCCCAGACGTTGTCAGGGTTTTGACAGGCCCGCGCCAGTTTTCCGTCCAGCCCCAGATCGGCGCGGTAAACGGCTTCGGCCTCTGACACATGGTTTTGTTCCAGCAAAAGCGCCCCAAGTGCATGGCGGGTGGGCTGCATCCAACCCCAAGGTTCCTCATACGGCATGGTGTCATCAAGCTCGACCGAGCGGCGCAGATGGGCAAAGGCCACATCATAGTCGCCTTTGCGATAGGCCAATTCGCCCTCTAACATCTCTGCCGCGATACGCAGGACATCCAAACATGTGTTGTTCAACAACATGCGACTTTCAGGGACACGATCCCGTGCGGCATAAAACAGGTCGCGAAAGGCCTCTGCCTGAGCAATTTTACCTGACGCGGCGCAAGCCACACCTTTGGCGTATGCATCAACGGCGTGGGTATACGCATAAACTTCGCTGTTTTCGGGTGGCGTCAGGGCCAAAATGTCGTCCCATTTCCCAAACCGGATCAGCGTGTGATAGCGCATGGGGTAAAAGCTCTCGAGCCAATCGGCAGCGGGTTCCATCACGTCTTCGGTTAGAAGCGCTTCCAGATCATCCGCCGCTTTCAGGGCTGGGCCGATTTGCCCCAAAAACATCGCGCCATAGACCAGAAAATGCAGATTGTGACACATATAGGTGGTGTAAAATCCAAAAGGCCCATTATTGGCGAGGAATTTTTTGTCTGCTTCCCAGCCTTGTGCGTTGCGTGACACAACATTCTGATACTGACCGCACAGCACATCGATATGCGTCCCCATATGCAGCAAATGGCCAGAGTCAGGCATAAGGCCATTTAAGGCATCCCCCATTTTGAGCGCCTTTTCAGGGTGCGGGGACATTTCTGAAAGGTGGATATACATGTGCAACAATCCTGGATGGGACATCGCTTGGGGATCGTTGGCGAAAGCTGTTTCCATGAGGGTCATTGCTTCGGCAGTATCTGCGCCTTCTTTTGGCAAACCCGTTGGCAAATCCCAAAGCAGCCAAGGGGTGCGGCCCATCAAGGCCTCTGCGGTAAGGGCGCAAATATCCAAATCTGTCGGATGTGCCGCATAAAGGCGGCGCATAGCATGGGCATAAGCGTCTGTGTATGGGGTGAAATCCTCAATCTCGGCGGCTTCGATGTTTCGCGCCGCAATTGCAGTGATCAAACCGCGCTCTATTGGCGTGGCATTGTCGAGATGATCCAGCGCCGCGTTGTAATGTTTGGCAAATATTGCAACGGCCTTTTGTTTCTCTTTGAATGGGAAATCAGGCCATGTGTAATTGTAGTTTGGGCCAATCGCATAACAGATCCCCCAATGGGCCATCACACATGTTGGATCTGCCTCTAGTGCCTTTTCAAAGCACGCAATCGCTTCGTTATGATTGAACCCGTAGGTCCAGTTCAAACCACGATCAAACCAGATTTGAGCATCCGCAGAAGCAGTTGTAATGGTACGGGTGTGTGCACCCAAATCGTAATAGTCTGTCATTGTGCAATCTTGCGAACACTTTTGGCCGTTGGCAAGCCTTTGGGTCACAGCTATACGGTTTGGGACTTTTCTTTGGAGCATGAAATGGCTGATACCCGCACAGAAACCGACAGTTTTGGACCCCTAGAGGTTGCCTCTGACAAGTATTGGGGCGCACAAACGCAGCGCAGCCTGATGAACTTTCCAATCGGTTGGGAAAAGCAACCCGTGGCCATTGTCCGCGCCCTTGGTGTGATCAAACAAGCCTGCGCGATGGCGAACAAAGATTTGGGCAAACTGCCAGCCGAGATTGCAGATACGATGATTGCGGCGGCGAACGAAGTGGTAACAGGCAAGCTCGACGACCACTTTCCGTTGGTGGTTTGGCAGACAGGGTCTGGCACGCAGTCGAACATGAACGCCAATGAGGTGGTGTCTAACCGTGCGATTGAAATGCTGGGCGGTGAATTGGGATCCAAGACCCCTGTCCACCCGAACGATCACTGCAACATGGGGCAGTCGTCCAATGACACCTTTCCGACTGCCATGCACATTGCTGTTGCGATGACAGCGCGGGATGTGACGTTGCCGGGCCTGCGCAAATTGCATGGTGTTTTGGCTGCCAAAGCCGATGAGTTTAAAGACATTATCAAGATCGGCCGCACACACACGATGGATGCAACGCCGCTGACGCTGGGCCAAGAATTTGGCGGTTATGCGTTTCAGGTGGAACAAGGGATCAAACGGGTCGAACATGCGCTGATCAACATCTATCCACTGGCCCAAGGGGGCACGGCTGTTGGCACGGGTCTGAACACACCTAAAGGGTGGGGTGAAACGGTTGCGGCCCATATGGCGGCCATTACGGATTTGCCGTTTGTGACCGCTCCGAACAAATTCGAGGCGCTGGCAGGCCATGACGCGCTGGTGGAAATGTCAGGCGCGCTGAAAACTGTGGCGGCGTCGTTGTACAAAATCGCGTCAGACATTCGTATGCTCGGCTCAGGCCCGCGCTGTGGGTTGGGCGAGCTGATGTTGCCCGAGAATGAGCCAGGTTCGTCTATCATGCCCGGCAAAGTGAACCCGACCCAAGTCGAGGCGATTACACAGGTCTGCGCCCATGTAATGGGCAATGATGCCGCTGTTGGTTTTGCAGGCAGCCAAGGGCATTTTGAGCTGAACGTTTACAAGCCGATGATGGCCTATAACGTATTGCAATCTATGCAATTGTTGGGCGATTCCTGTGATGCGTTCACCGACAATTGTGTGGCGGGTATTCAAGCGGATGAAGAGCGGATTTCACAACTGATGTGGGAAAGCCTGATGCTCGTCACTGCCCTTGCGCCAGAGATCGGCTATGACAACGCTACGACCGTGGCCAAGACCGCGCACAAGAACCGCACAACGCTGAAAGAAGAGGCTGTGAAGCTGGGTTATGTAACCGCAGAACGGTTTGACGAAGTGGTGCAGCCCAAGGACATGATCGGGCCAAAATAACGGACCCACTTGCGAAGATTTCAGGCCGCGCGAAGGAGACTTCACGCGGCCTTTTAATTGAATTGACGGCATTTGGGCGACCGCCATTAACACTCTGGTGAAGCAACTGCGGCAGGTTGAGGCAGCAGTAGCAAACGGGTGTACAGAATGAGCGATCATGAATTTGAACGGGTGGACAAAATTGTTGCGAAATTGGCGGCCGAAATGGACGCGTGTATGGAAAAACAAATGTGCCGACACAATCATAAATCAGGGGATTTTCGCCAGGCCATGCCACGCGATCCTGAATGTGTTGTCGATGGGCCTGTCTGGATCAAGCACAGAAATCTGAACGATTTATTTGAGCGGATGAACGAACGATTTGAAGTTATGGCTCAAAAACTGCGACTGGCAGATCGTAGGCTACAATAGCGTCGAACAACTACATCGATGCGCGAAAAATGTGTTTGACGCTTAGGTAAGTTCATCTTTAAGTTGTAAATCCCTAATTTAAACGCGCTTTTCTACTTAAAAAACGCAAATTGACGTTCCGCGATGCTTGCTTCGCGAGTCGCCCCTACCTATGGTGTACCTAAGGCTCAAACCCACAAAGAGGGGTAAAAAAAGCTACAGAGGCGGGCAGCAGGATACTCACCAAACATAAGGCGAGGTTTATCTGCCCATAGGGTATCGGGCGGGTAACTTGGCACAGTTTACCTTTTTTGAGGTTAATGGGGATCCGCTTAACAGCAGCATCCTCACTCTTGGCAACAGCGGAACGGCTGTTGTTGAGGATGATGACGGCTTTCTGCAACCTGACACCGAAGATTCTGGCGCGCAATTCTCTATCGACGGTATTGATTTTGAATCAACTGCCTATCCCAATTACAGCGCCACGGGATCAAATGTTGAAATTTACACGGCACAAATTCGCGGTGGTCCCTTCAACAATCAAACGGTCACCTTTGCCTATTTAACCGCCGCCAATGATGGTGTTGATGATGGCGTAAACCGCATTGTTCAATTGTCAGGTCCGACATTCAACACGAGCATGCGCCTGGACAACATTTCCTTAAGCGACGGCAATTCGAACGTTCCATACGATACCATTCCGTCCATCATCTGTTTTACGCCTGGCGCCATGCTTACAACACCGCGAGGGCAAGTCGCCGTAGAAGATTTGCAAGTGGGCGATCTGGTCATTACCGCGGACAACGGCCTGCAAGCTATCCGCTGGATTGGCAAAAAACGCATGACGGGCGCGCGGCTACAAGCCTTCCCCGAACTGCGCCCTATTCGCATCCGTAAGGACGCCTTTGGCGACGGGCTGCCAGAGCGGGATATGTGGGTATCTCCTCAACATCGGATGCTGGTAAAATCAGAACGTACCCTGCTCGATTACGGTGAAACCGAGGTGCTGGTGCCAGCAAAGGGCCTGCTTAACGATTTGTCAGTCACTGTGGATTACGGTCTGAGAGAGACAGAATATGTGCACATTCTGTTCGACAAACACGAAGTGGTCTTTGCCAATGGCACCCCAACAGAAAGCTTTCATCCAGGCCAACACGCCCTAGACACAATCGAAAACGAGGCACGTGATGAATTGTTCGAAATCTTCCCTGAATTGGCGGATGACCCCAAAGATTATGGCCCGTCTGCCCGCCTGAGTTTGAAAGTGCGCGAAGTTCAATCCCTGAACAAGCGCGGGCTGCTTGGTGCGAAGCGGCGATAATGTGACCAGAAAGACTCGGTTTGGTGCAAAACTAACCTACCGAAAAAAGAGGAGAATTGATCCGTAAGCGCCAGTGGCGCATCTTGAACATAGAATGATCCGGCACAAAGCTGGGCAGCTATGAGGCAGGGCAATCGGCAGAGCGACGAGGTTGTGCGCGATTACCCCATAAAATTGGTGGTGCAACGTGGATATCACGTTTTTTGAAACGTTCGGCGACCCGCGCGTCGACGGAGAATGTACAGCGGTGCGCGAAGGAACAGCAGAGCTGGCCATCGCAAACGACACGCTGTTAAATGCGGTTGCTGATCAGGCTTTGTGCCAGATCAACGGCTGCGACTATATATTAAAAGGCCCGACCAGCGGCAGCGTCTGGAGCGGCGTTGTAAACCCTGGCACGAAACGCCAACGCGAAGTGCGCTTTGCCCAATTGGTCCCTGTTGAGGGAAAATCAAACGCCACGCGCATTGTGATCGTCCACGGTGAAATGATCCGCGGCGAAGCCGTTCTTGATGTGCGTATTTGTGAAGAAGAACAAACTGTTAGCCCAACAGGCATGGTCTGTTTCACCCATGG
>CALLAV010000294.1 GCA_938001995.1 uncultured Amylibacter sp.
AAAACTGGAAATAAACGTCAGCAAAACCCCCGCCGCCAACCAGCGGGCATTCTCACGGATGAAAGGGATTAGGCTCATATGCGATCAAGAACAGGAAACGCTAGTGTCGTCACGCCTTATCTTCTTTTGTCCAAAAATATCTTAAGGTGAATGCGAAGCAGAGGTGCAACGCCCCTATAGAACATACCGACTTACATCTGTGCTTCTCGCCAATTCGCCCAGATGCTCTTCAACGTATTTCGCATCAATCATCACAGACGAACCGCCCTGATCAGGGGCCACAAACCCCAACTCATCAAACACCCGTTCGATAATGGTATAGAGCCGCCGTGCCCCGATATTCTCAACACTTGCGTTCACCTCTGCGGCGATCCTTGCGATGGCAGCAATGCCGTCTTCGGCAAACGTGACCTCAACCTCTTCGGTCGCCATTAGCGCCGCATACTGCCGGGTCAGCGCATTGTCTGTTTCGGTCAAAATTCGCACGAAATCTTCTTCGGTCAGCGCGCGCAGTTCCACACGGATCGGCAACCGCCCCTGCAATTCAGGCAACAGGTCCGATGGCTTTGCAATGTGAAACGCACCCGAGGCAATGAATAGAATATGGTCTGTTTTCACGGGCCCATGCTTCGTGGAAACAGTCGTCCCTTCAATCAAAGGCAGCAAATCGCGCTGCACCCCTTCGCGGGACACATCCGCGCCACGGGCATCGGCGCGCGCACAAACCTTGTCGATCTCATCTAGGAACACGATCCCGTTTTCCTCAACCGCGGCAACCGCCTCTTGCGTCACAGTTTCCTGATCCACCAGCTTGTCCGCCTCTTCCTCGATCAGAACCTTATAGCTTTCGGAGACTGTCATTTTGCGGCGTGAGGTCCGCCCCGAAAACGCCTTCCCGAAAATATCGCCGATGTTCATCATACCCTGATTGCCATTCGGCTGGCCTGGAATTTCAAACATCTGCATCGGGTTGGATGTGTCGGCTACATCCAGTTCAATCTCTTTATCGTCAAGCAAGCCATCCCGCAGCTTCTTGCGGAACAATTCCCGCGTCTGCTCGCGACTGTCTTCACCCGTCAGCGCATCCAGAACCCGCTCCTCGGCAGCCCCATGGGCATTCGCCTTAACTTCTTCCCGCTTCAATTCGCGGATCATCACAATCGCCGAGTCCACCAGATCACGCACAATCTGCTCTACGTCGCGGCCCACATAGCCTACTTCGGTAAATTTCGTTGCCTCAACCTTCAAAAACGGCGCTTTCGCCAGCTTAGCCAAGCGCCGCGAAATCTCGGTTTTACCGACACCCGTTGGCCCAATCATAAGAATGTTCTTGGGGTAGACCTCATCCCGCAGATCATCGCTCAGCTGTTTCCGCCGCCACCGATTGCGCAGCGCCACAGCAACGGCGCGTTTCGCATCCTTTTGCCCAATAATGAACCGATCTAGTTCAGAAACAATCTCGCGTGGGGTCAAATCGGTCATTTAGAAATCTTCTCTACTGTCATGTTTCCATTGGTATAGACGCAAATCTCAGCCGCAATTTCCAACGCCCGCCGCGCCACCTCTTCCGCCGATTTCTCCGTCTCGCTCAATGCCCGCGCCGCTGCCAGTGCAAAGTTCCCGCCAGACCCAATTGCGGCCACATCGTTCTCAGGTTCCAGCACATCGCCAGCCCCTGTAATCACAAACAAATCCGCCCCGTCGGTCACGATCAACATCGCCTCCAGATTGCGCAGATATTTGTCCATCCGCCAATCCTTGGCCAGCTCCACAGACGCTTTCGCCAATTGCCCGGGCGCAGATTCCAGCTTGGCTTCCAACCGTTCCAACAACGTAAACGCATCCGCCGTCGACCCCGCAAACCCGCAGACAACATCATGCCCACCAGGAGAAATGCGCCGAACCTTCCGTGCGGTCCCTTTGATCACAGTCTGACCGAGCGAGACTTGCCCGTCCCCAGCAATCACAACTTCACCGCCCTTGCGCACACCCACAATCGTGGTCCCGTGCCATCCTGGAAATTTATCGTCAGCCATCAAAATCACCTCTTTCACCGCTCAACATAGTCATCGCAAATAAAACGCCAACCCCATGTTTCTTCTCTGTCAAAATACTCACATCAGCGCTGCAACGAAAAAGGGCGCTCCAATTGGAACGCCCTTTTCAAAACCCTTGCTAACATTAATCCAGCTTACGTTCGATTTCTTCCGTTTCAAAGATCTCGATCACGTCGCCTTCGCGGATGTCTTCATAGTTTTCAAACGCCATACCGCATTCTTGACCAGACTGAACTTCTTTCACTTCATCCTTAAAGCGCTTGAGCGTTTTAAGCGTGCCTTCGTGGATCACAACGTTGTCTCGCAGCAAGCGAACGCCTGCTTCACGACGGGCAACGCCCTCGGTGACTTCACAACCTGCAATCTTGCCTGTGCCAGAAATCTTGAACACTTCTTTGATCGACGCATAGCCGATGAAGGTTTCTTTGATTTCCGCGGACAACAGACCAGAGGCTGCTGATTTCACATCGTCCACCAGATCGTAGATGATGGAATAGTAACGGATTTCCACACCCTTCTGATTGGCGGCGTTCCGTGCTGGCGCGTTGGCCCGCACGTTAAAGCCGATGATCGGCGCGCCTGATGCTTCGGCCAATGTAACGTCGCTTTCCGTGATAGCGCCAACACCTGAGTGGAGGACCCGCACGCGGACTTCGTCGTTGCCGACTTTTTCCATGGCTTGCACAATCGCTTCTGAAGAACCCTGAACGTCCGCTTTTACAAGGATTGGCAATTCGGAAACATTCTGGTCCGCTTTGGCTTTTGCCAACAATTGATCGAGTGTTGTGCCCGCACCAGCCGCCGCTTTTTTGTCTTTGGCCGCTTTGTGACGGTAATCCGCGATTTCGCGTGCTTCTGATTCGCTGGCAACCACATTCAAAACGTCACCTGCTTCTGGTGAACCGTTCAGACCCAGAACCTCTACAGGTACGGATGGGCCAGCTTCGTCAACGCGTTCGCCTTGGTCGTTGATCAGCGCACGAACTTTACCGTACTGCTCACCCACTACAAAGATATCGCCTTTGCGCAGCGTACCGTTCTGAACCAGAACCGTCGCAACAGGGCCACGACCCACATCCAGTTTCGCTTCGATCACAGCACCTTCGGCGTTGCGATCTGGGTTGGCTTTCAGTTCCAGTAATTCAGATTGCAAAGTAATCGCTTCAAGCAGTTTGTCCAAACCTTCACCGTTCAGCGCAGACATTTCAACGTCCTGCACGTCACCTGACATGGCTTCCACGATCACTTCGTGGCGCAGCAATTCAGCACGCACCGCTTGTGGATCCGCACCTGGTTTGTCCATCTTGTTGATCGCCACGATCATTGGCACTTCGGCTGCTTGAGCGTGGTTAATCGCTTCGATTGTTTGTGGCATAACGCTGTCATCTGCGGCCACAACCAACACAACAATGTCAGTGACTTGCGCGCCACGGGCCCGCATCGACGTAAACGCCGCGTGACCAGGTGTATCAAGGAAAGACAACAACGCGCCGTCATCCGTAGTGATCTGATACGCACCGATGTGCTGCGTGATGCCACCTGCTTCGCCAGACACAACATTGGTCTTGCGGATCGCGTCGAGCACCGAAGTTTTACCATGGTCAACGTGGCCCATAATGGTGATCACAGGGGCACGTGGCTGCAGGTCTTCTTCTTTGTCGTCTACCGTTACGATGGCTTCTTCCACGTCGGCGTCGGATACCCGAACAACCTTGTGGCCGAATTCTTCGACGATCAATTCTGCGGTATCAGCATCAATCGTCTGGTTTTGCGTTGCCATAATACCGTTTGTCATCAATGCTTTAACAACAGCAGCGGTTTTTTCCGCCATACGGTTGGCCAGCTCTTGAACGGTGATCGCTTCAGGGACTTGTACGTCGCGCACAACCTTTTCGCGCTCGACATTGCCGCCCATAGATTTGCGACGTTCGCGCTCTTGTGCACGCTTCATCGCAGCCATAGACCGCTGGCGTCCACCTTGGCGACCAGACAGGGCTTGGTTGATTGTCAGCTTGCCCGAGGAACGACGATCGTCGCCGCCTTTGCCACGGTTTTGCTTTTTGTCTTCCACGCGTGCCGGTTTGTCATCGCGCTTTGCAGTTTTAGCAGGCGCCTTGGCGGCCGCTGCTTCGGCAGCAGCTTGATCGATGACCTCAGGTTCAGCAGCTTTTTCTTTTGGTGCGACTTTGGCTTCGGTTGCAGCTTGTTCAGCTTCTTCCTTGGCTTTCAGACGATCCACGCGCTCTTGTTCTTCGCGCTCTTTTTCATCGCGCTCGCGACGGCGTTCTTCACGCTCTGCTTCGCGACGCTCTGTTTCTTTGGCTTCTTTTGCCGCGCGTTCGTTTTCTTGCGCAGCAGCAGCAGCCAACGCCTTCTTGCGGCGCTCCATTTCCACGTCGGAAATACCCGGGGCGTTTACGCCACCACCAGCTTTACCGCCAGCACCACCCGCCGCACCAGATTTTGGTACGATCACGCGCTTGCGTTTTTTCTCAACTACAACAGACTTTGTGCGCCCATGGGAGAAGCTCTGCCGCACGCGGCTTGTCGAAGGGCGTCCACCGCCCAGTCCCAATGGCTTTTTGTCGTCGTCACTCATTCGTCTTCAACCTTTCAGCGTCGGATTATCCGACTGCTTTGCCTCTATTATGGCGTCTTCGCCGCGTATCGCAGCAAGTCTTGCAATGTCGTGTTTAACCGATCTGGTTAATCCGCCTCCTGCAAGCGCCGCATGTATCACATAGTCGCGCCCAAAAGCCAAACCCAATTCGGCGGCTTTTAAGCAAGTAATATGGGTATTCTGGCCATCTGGGGGGCGTAGCTTGCCCTTTTGGGGCTCTGAACCGTCTAAGGCCTGTAACAGCACGACAGCTTTTCCAGAAATTAACGCGCCCTTGGTCTTTTCAAACCCACAAATAGCACTCCCGTTGCGTCGTGCAAGGGATATCAAATCAATCACCCGCTTTAACAACAGCTCTTCTACCAATTCCAACAACCCGTCAGGGATGGTGGCTTGGGTCTTGGCTGCTCGTGAAAACAGCATTTTCTGGATGGCAAGTTTGAGCGCATCCCGTTGGGCAGACACCCAAATCCCACGGCCCGGCAAGCGTTCCGAAAGATCAGGTGTAACCACTCCATCAGGAGATAGAACAAACCGAATAAGCCCAGCACGGGGCTGGGTTTCACCCGTCGCTATACAGCGGCGGGTGGCCTCATCGGTGTGTGTCTTTCGTCCAGCGCGACCCAAAGGTGTTTCCCGAAATCTGACGCATCAGACTTCGGACTCCTCGGAGGCTTCGCCGTCTTCCGCTTCGCCTTCTTCGGCGGCAGCGTCTTCGGCCAATTGCTCTTCTGTGACCCAACCCAGCATCAAACGGGCTGTCATAACCAGCTCTTGTGCTTCGGCCAAGTTCACATCGAAGGATTCCAGCAGGCCATCGTCTTTCACACGTTCGCCATCAATGGTGGTGTATCCACCTGCCAGTTCCCAATCCGCACAAGTCGCGAAATCTTCTAGTGTTTTCACACCATCCTCGGCCAAAGCCACCATCATCTGTGGTGTCAGACCTTCAAAATCGATCAAGGACTGTTCAACACCCAATTCCTTGGCCGCTTCCAGCGCCTTGGCGTTGATTTCATCCAGTGATTCACGCGCACGGGCTTGCAATTCATCGGCGGTGTCCTGATCGAACCCTTCGATGGTCAGCAGTTCGTCCACTTCGACGTAGGCAACCTCTTCCAAAGTGGCGAAGCCTTCGGACACCAGCAACTGGGCCACAACTTCGTCCACGTTCATGGTTTCCATGAACAGTTTGGAACGCACTTCGAATTCTTTCTGACGACGCTCGGATTCTTCGGCCTCGGTCATGATGTCGATATCAAGACCAGTCAGCTGCGACGCCAAGCGTACGTTCTGTCCGCGGCGACCAATTGCAAGGGACAGTTGATCGTCGGGTACAACAACTTCGATCCGCTCTGCTTCGTCGTCGAGAACAACCTTTGCCACCTCGGCTGGCTGTAACGCGTTCACAAGGAACGTTGGCGCATCGTCATTCCAAGGAATGATGTCGATTTTTTCGCCCTGCAATTCATTTACAACGGCCTGAACACGGCTGCCGCGCATACCCACACAGGCACCCACTGGATCAATGGAGTTATCGAAAGAGATAACACCGATCTTGGCGCGGGACCCTGGATCACGGGCAACCGCCTTAATCTCAATGATACCATCGTAGATTTCTGGAACTTCCATCTTGAACAGCTCGGCCATGAATTCAGGCGCTGTACGGGACAGGAAGATTTGCGGCCCGCGCATCTCGGAGCGTACTTCTTTGATGTAGGCACGGATACGGTCGCCATTGCGGAACAGTTCGCGGTTGATCAACTGATCACGGCGCAGCACGGCTTCGCCGCGGCCCACGTCGACGATGACGTTGCCGTATTCCACACGTTTGACCAAACCGTTGATGATTGTGCCTTCGCGGTCTTTGAATTCGTCGTACTGACGCTCACGCTCGGCTTCGCGCACTTTTTGCAGGATAACCTGTTTTGCAGATTGCGCTGCGATTCGACCGAAATCCATCGGCGGCAGTTGGTCGATGATCCAGTCGCCCACTTCTGGATTGTCCAAATGCGCAGCGGCGTCATGGGGCGTGATTTCTGTGAAGTGGTTCTCCACCTCTGCAACAACTTCGCGCACGCGGGTCATTTCCAGCTCGCCTGATTTGCGATCAATCTTGGCGCGGATGTCCAATTCTGGGCCGTACTTTGATTTGGCGGCTTTGGCGTAGGATTCTTCCATTGCCTGCAACACCAGATCGGGGTCGATCATCTTTTCACGGGCAACGGCGTCTGCGATTTGCAGCAGCTCCAAACGGTTTGCACTGGTAATGCTCATGACGGATCCTCTTCGGTTTCAATATCGTCAAACTTGCTTTCGTCCAGCCCACCGTCTTTGCGGGCCTTCAAACTCTCTTCAATCAGGGCGTCGGTCAGGACCAGTTTCGCATCTGCCAACCAATCAAACTGTAACCCGATAATCCCTTGCTGGATTTCAACCAGAACTTCGCCGTCCTGAACCCCGCGCAATTCACCTTTGAAACGGCGCTGCCCGTCGATCAATTCATTTGTTTCGATCTTGGCTTCATAGCCTGCATAGGTTTCAAAGTCCTTCAATCGCGTCAAAGGGCGATCAATACCAGGGCTAGAAACTTCTAACGCGTATTCGCCTTCTACTGGGTCTTCCACATCCAAAATCGCCGACACTTCGGTCGAGATTTTGGCGCAATCATCCACTTCGATCCCACCCGTGGGACGTTCCGCCATAATCTGCATGATGGTCTGCTTGCCAGTGATCAACCGCAGACGCACCAATTCATAACCCAGATCCTCGATCACGGGCTGAACAATTTCTGCAATACGCTTATCAATGGCCGCTTTCGCGATCAGATCAGACATAATTTCACGAGTCCTTAGACACAAAAAAACGGGCGCAGGGCCCGTCGTAAATTCCGATGGAAGTCTGGGGGTGGAAGCCAGTCTTGCCGCTGTTGATGGTGATATAGGTGAACGAATCGCAAAGTGCAAGTGATCAAAGCGCTCTTGCGTTGTGAACCTATGAAAACTGGATCAAATTGCTTGTGTTTCGTGTTGAGCAATTAACACATCCGAAAATTCCTGACGTTAGCCAAGCAGTCCAGATCGCAGCTAACTTCAGAGGATTCTATGGCGGATATTTCGGGCACTTCGGGTGCAGATACAATTTCAAACGAAACAACACCTTCCATCTTTCATGTGGAATACATCGATGTAGATGGCAAAACGACCAATGCCGAAGCGAGTGATCTAAACACGTATTTCAACACGGACACGGGTGAAATTGCGGTTAACCACGGTGAAACGGCTGATTCTGGTGCGGTCATTCGTGTGAACCCGTTTGGCACAGCAGATTCGAATGACCTGAACCCCGAAGTGATGAACAAAGAAATTGGTTACAATGATACCTACGGTCACGCCACACGGTTCACGACAAAACTGTCTACGGACGGTGGGGAATACACGTTTGAAGGCGATTTTTATAATTCAGCCGCGCTTTACGTGAATGGCAAACAAGTTTTTCTGAGTGAGAACACAGGCGAAGGGGCGGCTAGCGGAACCATTGATCTGGGTCCTGGTGTTCATGACGTCACGATCATTTACGCAAAAGATCGAACATCTGAACAAGATGACCTCGATGTAAACATCAGTGGTGGCGAATTTGGCGAAACGCCCATTCCTTTGCAAACCAGTGGCGCTGTGGGCCCTCTGGTCGGCGACGATGTGATCAATTCAGGCGTAGGCGATGATGTTGTAGATGCCTCCCACGGGAAAGATGTGGTGGTCGGTGGCGAAGGCAACGACACCATTCAGGCCGGCATGGACGATGACACTGTGTTTGGTGGTGAAGGTGACGACACCCTTATTGGCGACACCGGCGATCCAAATGCCCCCGATGATGCAGTTTCGGAAAACATGCTGGTCAACGGCAGTTTCGAAGCAGACCAGATCACAAAGTCATGGACAACAACGGGCGACCTGACGGGTTGGCAATCATCAGGAAGCAGCATCGAAACGTGGAACACCGACATTTCAACCACTTCCCAAAAAGCAACGGATGGTAACCAACTAATTGAAATGGATGCCTACAGCGGATCAAAAGACGGCGTTTACCAAGATGTGAAAACGGAAGACGGCGAAACCTACAGTCTGTCTTTGGACATTGCCCGTCGCGCTGGAACGGATAGCGAAACCAACACGGTTGAGGTTGTTTGGAATGGCGAAGTTGTCGCAACCATTGATCCAACAGAAACCGATTTCACCACCTTCACGTTTGAGGTGACAGGCACAGGCAGCATGGATCGTTTGACCCTGCGCGAAGGTGAAGGGGATGACAATTCATACGGCGCGTTGATCGACAACGTTATTTTAAAACCAGTCGTAGAAAGCAACGACGATAAGCTCGTCGGTGATGTCGGGTCCGACAGTATCGAAGGCAACCAAGGTGATGACCTTTTAGCAGGCGGCAAAGTCGGGGCAGAATGGTCCCTCGTAGAGGGAAAATGGGTCTATGATGCAACCGCGATTCCCGCTGGCGGTGATGGTGTTTCCATTGATCAAAGTGCGGATACCATTGATGGTGGCGTTGGCGACGATGTGTTGTTGGGCGCAGGCGGAAATGATGTGCTGACAGGTGGTGCAGGCGATGATGTAATCAATGCAGGCACGGGCGATGATGTGGCCTATGGCGGTGAAGGCAATGACACGATCAACCTTGAAGACGGCAATGACATGGCCAAAGCTGGCGCAGGTGATGATATCGTGAATGCAGGCGACGGCAATGATGTTGTTTACGGTGAAGCAGGCGATGACCAATTGCGCGGCGGTGAAGGTGATGATCAATTATTTGGCGGTGACGGCAAAGACGTTATACATGGCGGTGCGGGGAATGATGCGCTCGACGGTGGAGCAGGGGCAGACAAACTGTTTGGTGGCGACGGCGATGATAAATTGTCAGGCGGGGACGGTAACGATTACCTGAACGGTGGCGCTGGGGATGACATGCTCGATGGTGGCGCAGGCGATGACAAACTCTACGGCGGTTCTGGCGACGACATTATCAAAGGTGGCGATGGGGCTGACAAAATTGTCGGTGGCTCTGGTTCTGACACCATCGAAGGTGGCGCAGGTAACGATCACCTTTGGGGTGGCAACTGGTCTGCCGATGGCGCAAGCGATACGTTTGTTGTTTCCGCAGGATCAGGCAAAGACATGATCCACGACTTTGAAGCAGACAATGACGTGATTGACTTGTCGTCTTACGGTTTGGAATACGCAGATCTTGAGAACCTGATGTCTGACAAAGGTTGGGCCACCGAAATTGATCTAAGCGGTCTAACAGGTGGCGGGGCAGAGGATAAACTGATCCTCAAATCCATTGATCTTGATGATCTGAACGAAGACAACTTTATCCTGTAGCGATCAAAACCCTCGCCTAGCTTAGCGCTGAGCGAGGGTCCAAATTTCACATCAGTCCGTTGGCTTTGGCGGTCACTTCTGTTTCATCCAGCGTTTTCCATGCGGCAGCAACCAGCTCATCAATTTCTGCTTTTGTGATAACCAAAGGCGGGGAACAGGCAATGCTGTCTTTAACAGCGCGCAACATCACACCATTGTCTGGCGCGATATCTTTGAAAATTTTCCCAATGGAACCCGGTTGCGCAAATGCCGCACGGCGACTTGCATCTGGTGTCATCTGAATTGCACCGAGCAATCCACACAACCGAACCTCACCCACCAATGGATGATCTCCAAGCGTGGACCATTTTTCTGCAAAATAAGGCGAGATGTCCGCCGCGTGATCTACGATTTTTTCTTCTTGCAAGATCCGCAGGTTTTCCAACGCAACCGCCGCCGCCACAGGATGCCCAGAATAGGTATAGCCATGGAAGAAATCGCCACCCTTCTGTGCAAACTCTTCGGCAATGCGGTCACTGACAACTGATCCTGAAATCGGCATGTACCCAGACGAAAGCCCCTTAGCGATTGTCATGATATCGGGACGAATATTAAACGTCTCTGATCCGAACCATTTGCCCGTGCGACCAAACCCACAGATTACTTCATCTGCGATCAGTAGAATGTCATAGGCATCACAGATCCGCTGAATCTCTGGCCAATAGGTGCTTGGTGGAACGATCACACCACCCGCCCCTTGAACAGGTTCAGCAATAAACGCAGCGACATTATCTTCGCCAAGCTCATTGATCTTTGCTTCCAACTCTGCTGCGCATTTCAGGCCAAAGTCTTCGGGAGTCATGTCCCCGCCATTCACCCACCAGTAAGGTTGCGAGATATGCGCCAAACCACCAACGCCCTCCGCACCTTGCACATGCATATGTGCCATACCGCCCAGCGCAGTCGCTGCAACTGTGGATCCGTGATACGCATTTTCCCGCGAAATAATTACCTGCTTTGTCGGTTTTCCTTTGGATGCCCAGTAATGTCGGACCAGCCGAATGTTCGTATCATTCGCGTCTGACCCAGAGTTGCCAAAGAACACGTGGTTCAAATCCCCAGGCGACAGTTCGGCAATCTTCGTGGCCAACTCCACCACAGGCGGGTGGGTGGTTTGAAAGAAGGTATTGTAATACGGTAGCTGCTGCATTTGGCGCTGGGCCACATCCGCCAATTCGTCCCGACCATAGCCGATGTTCACACACCACAGCCCAGCCATCCCATCCAGAATGCGATGCCCCTCGCTGTCATACAGGTAAACACCCTCGGCGCGTGTGATCACACGGCTGCCCGTTGTCTTGGTTACAGCACCATTTGCAAACGGCTGAATATGATGCGCGGCGTTTAGCGCTACCAACTCTTCTGTCGGGCGGTGGTTCATTGGTGTTTGCTTGTTCATGATGGCGGACTCCCTTGTTCTATACAAAGGCGTGATCCAAGTCGGTCATTGGGTCAACCTATTTCTAGGAATCGCATTTACGGAATCACCTATTTGGATTGACCCCAATTTGGCACCAATCGGACCGACGGTTAAGGATTGTGTCAGCCGCTGCCTTTTTTACTTTGATAAATATCTATAAAAAATAGGGGGTTTCGGTTTGTTTCCACAACCAGAACGATTGTTTCATTGTCTACATTGCCCCAACAATACCCAATTGTGACGCCGCAATGTCCTATTGTTTCCAAAGTAGTGACGCATTCACTCTTCATAAACATCTTCATCAAGTAGTTCTGTAAATGAGGTAAAGAGTTATGGATCGTTTAACTGAGATGGAGGCTTTTGCGAGCGTCGTTGACTTAGGTGGCTTCACCGATGCGGCACGCAAAATGGGCCTGTCTAAATCTGCAATTTCAAAGCACGTGTCGTCTTTGGAAGCCCGCCTTGGCGCGCGTCTTCTGAACCGTACAACACGTCGTGTAAGCCCGACAGAGATCGGACTGGCGTATTACGACAAAGCACGCCAAGTGCTGGACGACGCAGGTGAAGCAGACGCAATGGTCACATCCATGCAATCCACGCCGCGCGGCTCCTTGCGCTTGTCGGCCACATCCGATTTTGGTGTGAACCACATTTCCAAAGCGTTGGGCGCGTTCCTAAACCGCTATCCTGAAATCAATGTTAACATGGTTCTGTCAAACCGAAATGTTGACCTTTTGTCCGAAGGGTTTGATCTGGCCATCCGCATTGGCGAGATGCAGGATTCATCCCTTCGGGCCCGGAAACTGGCCGAGACCAACATGCGTGTCATCGGTTCCCCGAAATACTTCTACGAACATGGTGTTCCCCAAAAGATTGATGATCTGGCACAGCACAAGCTGCTGCACTTTTCTAACCAGTCTTCTGGAAACGCGTGGAAGATCACATCAGCCTCTGGCGAAAAACGCTTGATCCGCGCGGGTGGCTCCTTGACAGTGAATGATGGTCAATCCTTGCTGCAAGCAGCAGAAGCAGGCCTTGGCATCGCGTATTTACCGAGCTTTCTCTATCACGAAGCTGTTGAAGATGGCCGCCTGAAAGCGGTTCTTCCTGACCTACCTGTTGAAACACTCGGTGTGCATGTTGTTTACCCACCGGGCCTCTATACGCAGCCAAAGCTGCGTGCGTTCATCGACTTCTTGGTGGAGCATTTCAAACAAAAAGGCCCAGAAGACTGGGGCTAAAAATGACGGGGATTTGACGCCTCATCAAATCCTTATCTCGAAAAAACCGCCTCAACACGGCGGTTTTTTTGTGCGCCTTCTTCGGTTTCATTTGAAGCACGCGGCGAGAGAAATCCAACGCCATGGGCTTCTAAACGGCTTGGCGCAATGCCGTGATCATTGATCAGCGCGTTCCGCACAGAAACGGCCCTTTGCCGCGACACGGTAATATTTCCTTCTAGCGATCCAGACATGTCTGAATGCCCGACCAACAACACCCGCAAACCTTCGTCTGCTTTCATCGTTTCTGCCAAAGCTGCCAAAGCGCCGTTAGGGTCCGCGCCGATCGCAGTGCTGCCCGTCTCAAAGGTCAGTCCTTCTAGGACCGTTGAAACCTCGCCTGTGATTTTCAGCGGCGTTCCGATGGTAGCAACTGGGCCAGTTTCTACTGTTTCTACCAGCGCGCCCGCATCTGCTGTTGGGCGGTATTCGGTCATCTGCACGTAAACGGACACCGGCGATTTACTGAGCATAAAGGTAACATAAGCTGGGTTTTCCGTCACCGTCTGCTTTGCGGTAATGAACTGGAAGTCCCGTAGATCGACGCGCATCATCGGTTCGTCCACCACGTCAATGGCAAACCGGAAATCATACCCGCCGCATTCTCGTGCAACGCAAGACAAGACCTCTTCATAGCCAGAGCGTTCTAATTGCGCGGTGATCCCAGCGCGCACTTCTGCGATGGTTTGCTCGCCACCCATGGCCCAAACAGTGCGGCGGATGTTTTTTGGTGTGGCTTCCGTTGGCACGGTACCATTGGCAAAAGGCGCAATCGGCACGGCGGCGGGAACGGTGGTTTCAACCTCGGAATACGTCGCCTTTGCCCCGAGCGGTAATCGCAGCACAAATTCGGCCGCACCGATTGTCGGTACGGCAAGTGCGATACAGAAAAGGGCGGGGCCAAATTTCATCGGAATGCGCTATGATACTCCGCGTTAGGTTCCATTGCGACGGCGGATGAAAAGCGGTTGGACATGTTGTAAAACGAAGCGACTGCGGCAACATCCCATATATCTGCTTCCGACAGGCCGACATCTCGCAGCAATTGGCGATCTGGCTCTTCGATTTTGGCACTTGCCTCTGTCATTTTCACAGCAAAATCCAGCATGGCACGTTCGCGCGGCGATAAGTCCGCTACACGGTAATTCATCACCAACGCCTCACCTAATTCAGGCTTGCCGCTTAACTGACGAACCGCTGCGCCATGAGATACCAAGCAATAAAAACACCGATTGTGCGAAGACACGACCACCGCGATCATCTCGCGTTCCAGCTTGGATAGCCCGCTCTCACCCAGCATCAAATCGTTGTACATCCCTGTAAACGCATTCAGCTTGTCCACATTATGCGCATAAGATTGCAGCACGTTTGGCACAAACCCCAGCTTCTCCACACAGATATCGAAATACCGCTGCGTTTCAGGGGGCAGGTCTGCCATCGGCAAATCAAGGGCCGTCACTTTGTCTGACATGATGTTCTCCTTATACCTTGATACGGTAATGATACTGCGCTGCCGTTTCCATGCCCATTTTACGATAGAGCGCTTGCGCGCCGTCGTTCGCTTGTGTCGTCAGAACACAAAATGTCTCTGCCCCGTGTCGCAAACCCCACCATGCAGCGGCTCGCATCATCCGTTCTGCCACGCCGCGCCGCCGTTCGCGCGCCAAAACCTCGACCGCATGAGCCATGCAAATCCCGTTCGAGGCACCAACAAAGGCCGCCGCAGAAGCCCGCGCATCAATACGCCCCATTACAAACGTTTTGTCGCAATTTGCCCGCCGCATCACATCCAACCGCGCGGGGCCAATGCCACCCTCTGTCCAAATTTCTGCAAGAATGGGCATCGGAAATTGCGCGAATATAGCATCTAGTTTCGGTTTAAACCCATCCGCCAGCTTTGCTGCATCGCACACCAACAAATCCACAGGGTCTTTCACCACATACCCACGATCCGCTAGTTCAGAGTCCAACTCCGCCTGTTCCCCTTGGATCATGAACAACTTATCCTGGCCCAAATCCAGCATCGCCTGTTCCGCTACCGCAATATCCCCTGATCCAGACGCTGCCGAAACCCGCTGTCCACCGTCACGCCCGTCGCGAATGGTCCAACCATCGACCAACTGCGTGGCATGTGCGGGCCAAGTCGCATCGACCGCTGCAAACAGATCGGCCTCAGTCCACATCAAATGTATCCCGTACCTTCACTGCTGCTTCCGCCACCAATGACGCCCGCGTTCCGCGCATCACTATGTTCGTCCCATAGCCTTCGGAATTCGAAAATGGATAAGACCCAATCGAAAGCGTCGGAAACGCATCGGCAATCAATCCGAGTGGCCCCGCCACATCCCCTTCAGGAATGTTCAGCCGCACACTTTCAGAAATCACAGGATCTCCACCCGTTAACTTGGGCAATAACCCATCCAACATCACTTCAAAAATCTTCGGCACCCCAGCCATTACATGCACGTTGCCAATGGTGAACCCTGGCGCCTT
>CALLAV010000295.1 GCA_938001995.1 uncultured Amylibacter sp.
ACCTGGGTCAATCTTGCGCCCAGGGGCCATATCTGAATGCCCGATCACGCGTTCTGGCTGAATATCAAAGTCACGCATCACCCGCGAAAGTTCGCGTTCTAACGCCGCCATCTGCGGCTCTGGAAATTCGGGCGCATCACTGTCTGGCCCTTTGTTGGCTAACTCGAACCCGATGGAGTGCGAATTCACATCCCTGACCCAACCCCATTGCCCAGCGCCTGCATGCCATGCACGATCCGTATCAGCGACCAATTGGGTCACGGTCCCATCTTCGGCGATCACATAATGGGCCGAAACTTCGGCGCTCGGTTCACACAGACGTTCAATCGCCGCCTCGGCAGTGTCCATCGCCGTATAGTGCAGCACAACCATATCGGGCGGCAGCCCGTGTTTGCGTGGGCCACAGTTCGGCGATGATGGCATTAGCTTTCTGTAGAGGGAAGATCTGTAACCGTCGGCGTCGCAGGCGTTGCTTCGACGTTTTGCAACAGGCTGCGGTATATGTCAGGGTTCCAACCACAGGCATAGCCGTCGCCGTCCCCATCCAAACGCTTGCGATCCTTGGCAGGACCGCCAGATTTCAGAAACTCGCGCTGCGCCCCATCTGGGTCGTTGCGATAGCGGCCACAGCCACCTGATCCTGAAAAGCGGCGGAATTTCTTTGTTCCAACGGCATGTTTTTGTGACAACGCATAGGCGGCGAGGTTGACACCCTGCCCTCTGCGCGTTGGCAAGGCTTCAGGTTCAATCACCGTATAGGTCTGTTTTAACGCAGCCAGTTTGGCAGCATCAGATGCGATGGTCTCTTGCTGGGTCACGACCTTGAAATCTTGTGTCCGGGAGATAGACGCATTTTCCGTCACAACAGGCTGGGCCGCTGTCGCTGTTCCATCCGCAGGCAATTGAACCGTCTGACCTGCACCTGTTTCAGCGGTGCGCAAGCGGTTGTTTTCAGCCTGCAACGCAGAT
Organism: uncultured Amylibacter sp.; assembly: GCA_938001995.1. Taxonomy (GTDB): domain Bacteria; phylum Pseudomonadota; class Alphaproteobacteria; order Rhodobacterales; family Rhodobacteraceae; genus Amylibacter. The sequence continues at coordinate 970 of CALLAV010000295.1, forward strand.
GGGTCAGGCGTAATATTGTCAAAATACTGATCCTGATCATTTGGCACTTGTGGCGCAGCACAGGCTACCAGAACGCTACACGTCATAATCGATGCAAAAATCGCCCGCATATTAGACCTCTTGAGGGTTGTTTTCACCCGTTTACCACCATTTCGCCGCTTTGGAAACAAATCCAACGGACTGCTCCAATGCGTAGGCGGTGTTCAGCATATCCGCTTCTTCCCATGGCTTGCCGATCAGTTGCAAACCAAGCGGCAATCCCTGCGCATCCAGCCCCGCAGGCACAGATACACCTGGCAGGCCAGCCAAGTTCACAGTCACGGTAAACACATCGTTCAGATACATCTTTACGGGATCAACGTCCTTCATCTCTCCCAAACCAAAGGCCGCAGAGGGCGTTGCAGGAGTCAGGATCGCATCTACACCCGTGGCATAAACATCCTCAAAGTCCTTCTTGATCAACGTGCGAACCCGTTGCGCTTTGCGGTAGTAGGCATCGTAAAAGCCTGCTGACAGGACATAGGCCCCGATCATCACGCGGCGCTGCACCTCTGGGCCAAACCCTTCGGCGCGGGTGCGGGCATACATCTCGTGAATGCCTTCCCCTGCTTCCAGCTTGGCGCGGTGGCCATATTTCACACCATCATAGCGTGCAAGGTTCGAAGACGCTTCCGCTGGAGCCAGTACATAATAGGCAGGCAACGCATATTTCGTGTGTGGCAGCGATACATCGACGATCTCTGCCCCTGCATCGCGCAGCATGTCTGTGCCTTGCGCCCAGAGTTTTTCAATCTCGTCTGGCATGCCGTCCAAGCGGTATTCTTTCGGAATGCCGATCTTTTTGCCCCGAATGTCGCCCGTCAGCGCCGCTTCAAAATCAGGCACAGCCAGATCAGCCGACGTACTGTCTTTGGCATCATGCCCAGAAATCGCGGACAAGAAGATCGCACTGTCTCGCACTGTTTTGGTCATTGGACCCGCCTGATCGAGCGAGGACGCAAAAGCAATCGTGCCCCAGCGTGACACACGGCCATAGGTTGGCTTTACGCCCACAATCCCCGTAAATGCGGCAGGCTGTCGGATAGAACCGCCCGTGTCCGTCCCTGTCGCGGCCAAGCACAAATCACCCGACACTGCGGCAGCCGACCCACCAGAAGACCCACCAGGTGTAAGTGCCGTATCAGACCCGTCACGCCGCCAAGGGCTGACCACAGGCCCATAGGCAGACGTCTCGTTTGATGAGCCCATTGCGAACTCATCCATGTTCAATTTGCCGAGCATAACAGCCCCTGCATCCCACAATTTTGCGGTCACAGTGCTTTCGTACTCAGGCTTAAACCCAGACAGAATGTTTGACGCCGCTTGGGACTCCACACCTTTGGTGCAGAACAAATCCTTAATCCCCAATGGAATACCGCACATGTCAGGCGCATCCCCTGCCGCAATCCGCGCATCCGCTGCCGCAGCTTGATCGAGCGCGGCTTCGGGCGTTTTCACAGAATATGCGTTCAGCGCATCAGACGCAGCAACAGCCGCGTTACAGGCTTCGGTCAACTCTACGGATGAAATCTCTTTGGCCCGCAGCTTGTCGCGTGCATCGGCAATGGTCAGTGTGTTCAACTCGGACATGATCTTACTCCACTACCTTTGGCACAGCGAAAAAGCCTTCGCGTGCGTCTGGCGCATTCTTCAACACAGCCGCTTGCTGGTCCCCATCCGTCACCACATCTGCGCGGCGTGGCAAACGCATTGGTGTCACGGATGTCATCGGCTCCACGCCGTCCACATCCACCTCGTTCAACTGTTCCATGAACCCCAGAATGCCATTCAGCTCGCCCGCCAAATGCTCCAACTGGTCGTCGGCAACTTCGATACGGGCCAAATGCGCAACGCGCCGTGCGGTTTCTTTGTCAATCGACATGGGTGTTCACTCTTTTGATCAAACGATAATTTCAGCCCAAGCATGTACCGTCACGGCCTCGCCAAGACAACCCACAGGGCGGTTTCTTTTGTCCCAAAAAACTCTTAGCGTTTTGCCGCAAAAAACGACACCAACAGATCAGAGGCCTCCACCTCGCGCAGTCCATCGTAAACCTCCGGCACGTGATGGCACTGGGGATGATCAAACACCCGCGCCCCTTGGGCCACACCGCCAGATTTTGGATCACCCGCCCCGTAATACAGCCGCGCAATCCGCGCATTGGAAATGGCCGCAGCGCACATCGGGCACGGCTCCAACGTCACGTATAAATATGCTCCCGACAACCGCTCAGCGCCCTCTGCCGCACAGGCAGCGCGAATGGCCAGCACTTCCGCATGAGCCGTTGGATCGTTCAATTCCCGCGTTCGGTTGCCCGCCACGGCCAAAACAACGCCGTCGCGTACAACCACAGCACCCACTGGTACTTCGCCGCGGTCCGCCGCCGCACGCGCCTGATCCAGCGCCTGATCCATATAAGATGTAAATTCCATTACATCCGCTTACCCCGCCCGCTTCCCTTGGACAAGCAGGACAAACCTGCCTATAGCAGCCCCATGACCAACAAACTCCCAGACAGCGGCGAACGCATCGCCAAATTTCTTTCCCGCGCAGGGGTCGCCTCGCGCCGTGAAGTGGAACGCATGATTGACGCAGGCCGCATCACGCTGAACGGTCAACCGCTGACGACCCCCGCGATCAAAGTGTCCGAATCTGACGACATCACGGTGGACGGCAAACCTGTTGGCGCAAAACAACCCGCCAAAGTCTGGCTTTACAACAAACCCCTTGGCCTTGTGACCACAGATCGCGATGAAAAGGGCCGCAAAACCGTGTTTGACGATCTGCCAGACACCCTGCCCCGCGTCATGTCGGTTGGGCGGCTCGACCTGAATTCCGAAGGCCTGCTGTTGCTAACCAATGACGGCGAGCTAAAGCGCAAGCTGGAATTGCCATCAACAGGTTGGGTGCGAAAATACCGCGTGCGCGTCAAAGGCAACCCGACCGAAGACAGCCTAGACCCCATCCGCAAAGGCGTCACCGTCGACGGCGAACGCTTTCAGCCCATGCAAATCAGCATCGACAAAATTCAGGGCGCGAATGCATGGCTGACCATCGCCTTGCGCGAAGGCAAAAACCGCGAAATCCGCCGTGCAGTGGAAACCGTTGGCTTGACTGTAAACCGTCTAATCCGCATTTCGTATGGCCCCTTCCAATTGAACGCCTTGAAATCAGGCGAAGTGGAAGAAGTGCGCGGCAAAGTGCTGCGCGACCAACTGGGGATCGCGCCACCAGAAACACATGCCGTCAAGAAACCTTCCCGAAAAATATCGAGAAAGCCGCGAAATGCGGCACCATCAAAGTCAAAGCCGAAACGGCGCTGATTATTCTGTCAGCGTGATGTTTCCAGCCATCTGACGTCCATCCACGCCATCGACCATTTCAAATTCAATCGGTTGATTGTTTTCAAGCGTTTGTAAACCAGACGCTTGGACTTGAGAAATGTGAACAAAAATGTCTTTTCCGCCACCTTCAGGCTCAATGAAACCGTACCCCTTATCGGCGTTGAACCATTTGACCATACCTTTGGCCATAGCCTTATTCCCTTCGCATTAAACCGCCACACAATTGCGGCAGCTTTCGCGCAAGGCCATATCAGGGCGCCAGAACATAAATTGCAGCTCATAGGCGTCACTCGAAATGACCCTACGTCATTTCAGCCTAGCGGATGGAGTGATTCCCGCAAAATAGAAAGATTAGCGCGATTCTAAGCCCTTAGCGGGGGGCGCTTGCCCTTTCTGCATGTGTTGGGCTAAATGCGGCGCAAATGGCATCCGAAAAAGGGGAACATGCGTGATGGCTGATTTACTGACGATTGAAAACCTCGCCAACTTGGGCGTTTTGATCTTTTTGCAGGCGGTCTTGGGTTTTGACAACTTGCTCTACATCTCAATCGAGAGCCAACGCGCGCCCAAAGAATACCAAAAACGGGTGCGGTTCTGGGGCATCATCATTGCCGTTGCTTTGCGTGTCGTGCTGCTGTTCACCATGATCCAGCTGATCGACGCGCTCAAAGATCCGTTCTACATCTTTGATTATCCAGGCATCATTACAGGCGGCGTCAACTTTTCGACCGTTGTGTTCATCTTTGGCGGTATTTTCATCATGTACACCGCTTTTAAAGAGATCACGCATATGCTTACGATACATGAACTTGGTCATGACGCTGAAGGCAAGTCAGGCAAGTCTGCGCGCCAAGTGGTCATGCTTATCGTGCTGATGAACCTTATCTTCTCGTTTGATTCCATCCTCTCGGCCCTCGCGATTACGGATGTCTTCCCCGTGCTTGCCATTGCGATCATCACGTCAGGTATCGCCATGTTGGTGCTGGCAGACGGGGTCACGAACTTCCTTAAAAAGAACCGTATGTACGAAGTTTTGGGTCTTTTCATCCTTTTGATCGTTGGCGTTGTTCTGCTTGGTGAAGCTGGTCCAGCGGCTGCGCATGCGATGCACGACGATGATTTGCAGATCAAAATCTTCGGCTACGCTTTGTTGCCTATGTCCAAGACAACCTTCTATTTCTCGGTCATTGTGCTCGTCATGGTTGAAGTTGTGCAAACAGGTTATCAGCGCAAGCTAGCGAAAGAGCGCGAGCCAGGTGGGCACTAATTGGGGGCCATAACAGCAGGATTTTGCTCAAATGCAGGGCGGTTTACTGCCCTGTTCTATAAAATCCGACCCTAAACCCTAGTATCCGTGCAAACGGCAACTTATATTAAGCGTCGAACGGGCAATAGCCCATGTCCTTTGGGGGAAAAGCGTGTCTGCACCAACTTTGCAGTGGATTTCTTACGTCATTCTGGTCGCCACCATTCTTACGGTGTCGTTCGGTAGCTGGGGAAGCCTGTCCTAATGGCTGAACGGTTTGGCGGGCAGCACAGCCCCGACGGAAGTCCGAATAACGCATCTTCGACACCCGCACTGCCTGTGAACAAATTTCGCGGCCGCCGTGTGGTGAACTCTGGTTTCCGATCCAAATTCCTGTTTGTCGCGCCTTTGCCCTTGTTGTTTTCAGGTATCGGAGAAATGCGTCGTGGTGATGCCACAGGTATGCTGACCGAATTTGGCGCGCTTGTGATTTTGTTGCTGGCGGCGTGGTTGCTGCGCGATGGTTTGATCGCCGAAACCGCTTACCAAGACCGCAAAATCGCCCGCCCCCCTGCCATCCCGCGCAAGCTGTTCGCCAACGTGCTGACAGGCATCGGAGTGTTTGTAGCAGGTGCTTTTGCAACAGGGGACGGCGTTGCCGCCTCTATCGTATTCGCCATTATCGCAATGGCCGCCCATGCCTTTAGCTTTGGGTTTGATCCCATGCGCAAGAAGGGCATGGAAGGCATGTCCGAATTTGAAACCGAACGCGTCGCCAAAGCCGTGGACAAAGCCGAAGGCTTGCTGTCCGAAACGCTCAAGGCATCACAGCGCATCGGGGACCGCCGCATTGAATCCCGTGTAGAAACACTTGCCACGTCTGTGCGCGAAATGTTCCGCGCCGTCGAAGACGACCCGCGCGATCTGTCTGGCGCGCGCAAATTTCTGGGTGTCTATTTGATGGGTGCACGAGACGCGACGATCAAATTTGCCGATCTTTACAGCAAATCACGCGATCAAGACGCCAAAACCAAATACGAATCCTTGCTTACCGATCTGGAAGCCAGCTTTAATACCCAGCGTGAAACCATGATGCTGGATAACCGAACCGACCTCGATGTTGAAATCGAGGTTCTTCGCGACCGACTGAAACGAGAAGGCCTAAAGGCCAGTTAACGGGAGACAACCATGTCCGATATCCGCACCAAAGCCGAAAGTGCTTTGAAAGAAGTAGAAGAAATCAACGCCGTTGTGCTGCCCGAACCCAAAGGTGAGCTGGTCGTTATTGAGGACATGACACCCGACATGAAAACCTCGATCAAGTCACGCATGGACGAGATCGACATGGGCAACACACAGTCCATCATCGAGTTTGGCTCTAACGCGCAGGCGGAATTGCAAGAAATCAGCCAAGAGATGCTGTCAGGTGTACGCAATAAAGATGTGGGGCCAGCGGGTGAAAGCCTGCGCAACATGGTCACATCCATCCGCGGCTTCTCCATTGATGAGTTGAACCCGAACCGCAAACTGTCCTGGTGGGAAAAACTACTAGGTCGCGCCGCCCCTGTTGCGAAATTCATGGCCCGCTATGAAGACGTGCAGGGCCAGATCGACCGCATCACGGATGAATTGCTGACGCACGAGCATGTGCTGCTGAAAGACATCAAATCCCTCGACAAACTCTACGGCAAAACGCTCGCGTTTTATGACGAGCTGGCCCTCTATATTGCCGCAGGTGAAGAGAAGTTGAAGGAGCTGGACGCTAAAACCATCCCAGCCAAAGAAAAAGAAGTCGAAAAAGCGGGCAAAGACAAAGGTGTGATCAAGGCGCAAGAGCTGCGCGATCTGCGTGCTGCCCGTGATGATCTGGAACGCCGTGTCCACGATCTGAAACTGACCCGCCAAGTGACAATGCAATCCCTGCCATCAATCCGTCTGGTGCAGGAAAACGACAAATCGCTGGTGACAAAAATCAACTCCACATTGGTGAACACAGTGCCGCTGTGGGAAACACAACTGGCGCAAGCCGTAACGATCCACCGGTCGCGTGAAGCCGCCGAAGTGGTGCGTCAGGCCAATGATTTGACCAATGAACTGCTCGAATCCAATGCCGCCAACCTGCAAGAAGCCAACCGTGAGGTGCGCAAGCAGATGGAACGTGGCGTGTTTGACATCGAAAGCATCAAGAAGGCGAACCAATACCTGATCGACACGATCGAAGAGAGCTTGGCCATCGCTGACGAGGGCAAAGCCAAACGTGCTGATGCCGAAAAAGAGCTGATTATCATGGAAGAAGAGCTGAAAAATACGCTTTCTGCCGCAAAGGCCAAATCCACTGGCACAGGCGACAACATCGGAACCAGCACAGGCGCGTAAGTCTCGCCAGCTGTACCAAAGGAGCGCATGCGCGCATGACACTTGGCCGTATTCTTTTGGTCATCACACTGTTTCTGGCTGGGTGCGAGGAAACCATCGTCGCACCCGAACCCGTTGCCGTGGCAAAACCTAAACCCGCGCCGACTAAACCCGCTGTGTCAGACGAAAGTTTGCGGATCAAAGCCTATTATGCGTCGGTTCAGGCACGCCTTTTGGCGCAGGGAAAACTGCGCCAAGAACACAGCCCCAAAGACGCCCCTTTCACCACGGGCGATCTGGTGCGCAACTTTGAACGTATCGCGCTTTATGATGAATACACCAACGAAGAAGGCGTGTTTGTCGAAGAACAAACCGCATCCTATCTTCGGCGTTGGCAAAAGCCCGTACGCATCGGACTGCATTTTGGTGCATCCGTCACCAAGGCACAGCAGGCCAAAGACCGTGCTTTGGTCAGCTCTTTCGCGGCCCGTTTGGCCGCGCTGACGGGGCTGAATATCCGTATCACCAACATCAAGAACGCCAACTTTATTATGCTGTTTTTGAACCGCGACGAACAACAGGTTGATCCGGGCTTGCTGGCCGCGAATGTTCCCCAATTGCTGCCATCTATCGTGCGCGAGATTGAAACCAGCCCGCGCAACATCTTTTGCGTGGCTTACGCATTGTCAAACGCCGACAGCCCAACGGATTATT
>CALLAV010000296.1 GCA_938001995.1 uncultured Amylibacter sp.
TTCACCGCACGACACCAGTTCACCAAAGCCGTCACATCCGTGGGTTGCGAACCCAATTCCGCACATAAAACCGCATGCGCCTTGGCGGTGTAGTAGTAATTCTCCATCTCCACACCCAGCCGCAAATTGGCCCATCCCCGATCCCGCAACACCCCCGCTAAATGCTGCATCGCATGGCGTTCTGTGGACATCACATAGTCGTCCGAGTACCCAACGATATCCTCGAAATCCATGTAACACGTCTTGGTCGCGCCCACCGCATCCATCGCTCGGCCCCAGAACACAGGATCACCAATCGGGCCTATGATCACGCCTTGATGCACGTAAAAAGACCAGCCGTCATACCCCGTCAACCACGCCATGTTCGATGGGTCACAGGTGAACAAAACGTCCACCCCTGCCACATCCATCTTGGCGCGCACTTTGGCCAAACGCGCTGCAAATTCGGCGCGGCTAAAATTCAATTCTACATCTGGCATAGCAGTCTCCCTCTGGCGAAAAACGCTAGAGGGATTCGCCAAAATCGCAAAATGGTTTCGGCGTGAACCATCGCGCAAAAGTTAATAAATTCCTAACTTAGACGCTTCATTTATGACGCGTCTAAGTTAACGTCGTGTTTACCTTTGCACCGCCTCAAACGCTCGTGCTACCCCAGTACCCAACACTTAGGGAGACACCGATGAAATACGTGCTGGCCATCGACCAAGGAACCACCTCCACACGCGCCATTCTGTTCGATCTGGCGATGCAACCCGCCGCCACGGCACAGATGGAATTTGCCCAGCACTTCCCCAAATCTGGCTGGGTTGAACACGATCCAGACGACCTCCTGAACACGACCCTAAAAACCTGCAAAGACGTCATCGCAAACCACGACATCACATCGGGCGACATCGCCGCCATTGGCATCACCAACCAGCGTGAAACCACGCTCGTCTGGGATAAAACCACAGGCAAAGCCGTCCACAACGCTATCGTCTGGCAAGACCGTCGCACCGCCCCTTTTTGCGCCGAGTTAAAGGCCGAAGGGTTCGAGTCCGAAATCACCCACCGCACAGGCCTACTCGCCGATCCCTACTTCTCTGGCACAAAACTGCGCCACATCCTGCAAACCGCAGGTGACCCCGAAAACCTGCTGTTCGGCACCGTCGACAGCTTCCTCATCTGGCATCTAACCGAGGGCCGCGTCCACGCCACAGACGCCACCAACGCCTCGCGCACCATGCTCTACAACATCCGCGAAGGCGCGTGGGACGAGGTCATCTGCAACCGCTTCGACATACCAATGCACATGCTGCCAGACGTGCGCGATTGCGCCGGTGATTTCGGCCACACGACCGTGTTTGGCGGCGACATTCCCATCCTCGGCGTGGCAGGCGATCAACAGGCTGCCACCATTGGTCAGGCCTGTTTTGAACCGGGCATGATGAAATCCACTTACGGCACGGGCTGCTTTGCCCTGCTGAACACAGGCGACACCCTGGTCACCTCAGAAAACCGCCTGCTCGGCACCATCGCCTATCAACTGGGCGGCAAACCCACGTACGCGCTCGAAGGCTCCATTTTCGTGGCAGGTGCCGTGGTTCAATGGCTCCGCGATGGCCTGCAAATCCTCGCTGATGCCAAAGACTCCCAACCGATGGCCGAAGCCGCCGACACCGAACAATCCCTTTACATGGTGCCCGCGTTCACAGGCCTTGGCGCACCCTATTGGGACGCTGAAAGCCGCGGCGCAATATTCGGCCTCACCCGCAATTCTGGCCCCAATGAATTTGCCAAAGCCGCACTTGAATCCGTCGGCTATCAAACCCGCGACTTGATAGAGGCAATGCAAGCGGACGGTGCGCCTAAGGGTGATGAAAACGTGCTGCGTGTGGATGGTGGCATGGCGGCGAGCGATTGGACCATGCAATTCTTGGCCGATATCCTCGGCGCGTCTGTGGATCGTCCGACCGTTCTGGAAACCACCGCCCTTGGCGCCGCTTGGCTTGCAGGAATGCAGGCAGGGCTTTACCCATCACAAGATGATTTTGCCAAAACGTGGTCAGGTGAAACCCGCTTCACTCCGCGCATGGACTCCGTCACACGCGATGCAAAATACGCAGGTTGGAAAGATGCAATCAGTCGCGTTTTGACAACGCCGCAATAGCATCCGCCACATCCGCCGTTTCCACCGCCATTCCGCCACGCTCCAACCGCAACTTATGCGCAAGGTTCAGCACATCGCCGTGCGTCTTGCCCTGTGGCGGATCAAATTTGTAGCTCGCCAGTTCCACCAGCAACCCCAGCGGATCGCGAAAATACACGCTGTCCATGAACCCGCGATCCTTGATCCCGCTCGATCCATGCCCAAGCGCCTTCAATCGCTCCACGGCCAGCCGAATGGTCGCCTGCGACACCCAAAACGCAATGTGATGCACAGATCCCGCCTGTTGTTCCAACTTGCGACTGGGCGGCTTTCGCCCTTCTTCGGTGAACACCGTCAACGTCCGCCCATCACCCGTATCGAAATACAAATGATTGATTGACGGCTCATCCAAATTGGGTTGTTCAAAGATCAGCGGCATGCCCAGCACGCCTTCCCAAAAATCAACGCTGGTCTGGCGATCCGCGCCGTTGAGCGTGATGTGATGAATGCCTTGCACTTGAACAGGTGTCATATCGGGTCTCCTTATCTGCCCTAAACCTAGATCAGACAGACACGCCCGTCACCAAAACCCAGCGAATTTCACTGTTCGTCTCAAAAGAACACAGCCCGCCTGCTTCTTCTCTGTAAAAATACTCAAATTCTACCGCTCGCCAACGATCCCCAGCATCGCCCCCAAAAACTGCGCCACCTCAGCCTCGGTGTTATAATGACACATGGACACCCGAACACAGGTCTCCAAACCCAGCGGAT
>CALLAV010000297.1 GCA_938001995.1 uncultured Amylibacter sp.
GGACATGGCTGGCCTCCTGAAACCCGCCGCTGCCCGCGTTCTGGTGAAGGCGCTGAAGGAAGAGGTCGGCCTGCCCATTCATTTCCACACACACGACACCTCAGGCATCGCTGGGGCCACCATCCTCGCTGCTGCTGAAGCAGGCGTTGATGCCGTGGATGCCGCCATGGACGCGTTTTCTGGTGGCACATCACAGCCCTGTCTCGGCTCCATCGTCGAAGGCCTGCGCCACACCGACCGTAACACTGGGATCGACATGACAGCCGTGCGCGAAATCAGCGACTACTGGGAAGGCGTACGCGGCCAATACGCAGCCTTTGAAAGCGGTATCTCCGCCCCCGCCTCCGAAGTTTATCTGCACGAAATGCCAGGCGGCCAGTTCACCAACCTCAAGGCTCAGGCCCGGTCTCTCGGGCTCGAAGACCGCTGGAGTGAAGTCGCCCAGACCTACGCTGACGTGAACCAAATGTTCGGCGATATCGTCAAGGTCACTCCTTCATCGAAGGTCGTCGGTGACATGGCTCTGATGATGGTCAGCCAAAACCTTAGCCGCACAGACGTGGAAAACCCAAAAACCGACGTGGCCTTCCCTGACAGTGTTGTGGACATGATGCGCGGCAACCTTGGCCAACCTCCGGGTGGGTTCCCGACCAAAATCCAATCGAAGATCCTGAAAGGCGACACCCCTGCCACCACACGGCCGGGCGCTCACATGGAACCTATCGACCTAGAGGCCACCCGCGCCGAACTCAGCGCGGAACTCGAAGGGTTCCAAGTGGATGGCGAGGATCTCAATGGCTACCTTATGTACCCCAAGGTCTTCCTCGATTACATGGGCCGCCACCGCACCTATGGCCCTGTGCGTACTCTGCCTACAAAAACCTTCTTCTACGGCATGGAACCTGCCGAACAGATCAGCGCCGAAATCGACCCCGGCAAAACGCTCGAAATCCGTTTGCAAGCCATTGGCGAAACAGACGAAAACGGCGAAGCGCGCGTGTTCTTTGAGTTGAACGGCCAACCCCGCACCATTCGCGTAACGGATCGCAAAGTCGCAGCCAGCACCGCCAAACGCCCAAAAGCCGAGGCCGGTAACACCGCCCACATTGGCGCCCCAATGCCAGGCGTCATTTCTTCTGTCGTGGTGGCCGCTGGGCAAAAAGTCAAATCGGGCGACATGCTCCTCACCATCGAAGCCATGAAAATGGAAACAGGCATCCACGCGGAAGCAGACGGCACCATCAAAGCCGTCCACGCCCCCGCAGGCAGCCAAGTGGACGCCAAGGATCTGCTGGTGGAATTAGAATAGCGCCAGCACAAAACCCCTGCTAGGTTGCCGCAAACACATTTAACTTGCGGCAACCCCATGACCAAACTCCTCGCCCTCACCGACATCCATATGAAAGCCGAAGGGCAGACGATTATCGGAATCGATCCGTTTGAAAACTTTAAACGCGGGCTCAGACACGCCGTTGAACACCACCCAGATGCAGAACGGGTGATCCTGATGGGTGATCTCACCAATTCAGGTACACCCGAAGAATACGCCCGCGTTGCCGAAGTTATCGCGGACTGCCCGATCCCCGTGTCCCTCATGTGTGGCAACCACGACCAGCGTGATAACCTCACCGCCGCATTCCCAGACACACCGACAGATGCCAACGGCTTTGTCCAAGACATGTTCGTCTATGGCTCGACCCGTGTTTTGATCACTGACACGCAATTCGGCCCGCCTTTCGTCAGTTACGCGCACCTTGGACAGTATTGTGACAAACGTTTTGACTGGTTGACCGATCAACTGGCACAGGCCAAGGCCGCCAATCAAAACGTCGCCCTTTTCGCCCATCATCCGCCGATGAAGGTGGGTTTTGCGGGCATGGATCAAATCCGCATGCGGGACGACAAACGTATGGTCGAAACGCTCGCAACTGCTGGCGTCCCGGTGCATTTCCTGTGCGGTCACGTGCATCGTACTATTTCGGGCAGTTGGCATGGCCACGGCTTTACCGTGTTCAAATCCACCTGCCATCAGATGCCACTTGCGCTCACCAATCCCGATTTATCACTTTCAACAGAGGAACCTGCAGCTTACGGTGTGATCCTTCTGAACGACGAAGGCGTCATTGCCCATTCCGAGGACTTTGACATTGCACAGGACGATGTGCAGCCCTCCGCCGATGCGATGCCGGACGCTTGAAGCGTTTGAAGAAAAGCAAAACACACACCCCGCATTTTTTCGCAATTAGCGTACATTTTCCCCTTGCCCTATGCGCCGCCTACTCGTTATAGACTGCCTCACGAATTGGCGCGCGGGCGTAGCTCAGGGGTAGAGCATAACCTTGCCAAGGTTAGGGTCGGGCGTTCGAATCGCCTCGCCCGCTCCAATTCGATACAAAACAATGGGTTACAGTGAAAACTGTAACCCATGTTTCGTTTTTGGGCAGCTTTTCACATATTTCGGGATCAGCGATTCTTAGGCCAGTCGAGTTTGGTTAGGTGGATGTTTGTGAACGCAGAAACGCTGCGGTGCATCTGATTTGGCCATAGAAGGTGCTGTGCAATCAGGCAGAAAAACAGAAAGAGGCTTTTAAAGCCCCCCAACTGCGTGTTCATCAGTGTGGATCGGCGATGAGGTAAAGCAAGTTGCTTTAACGCCCATCACCTTAAATCCATGCTCCTTAGACGACGTAAATGTCGTTCGTCAGGTCTGCAATTGTTGTGTTGTTCACAACCAGCACATCGCCAGTGGTGAAGTTAAAGGTCACGTCCCCGCCGCTTTCGGTGGCGAAGGTCATGGCGTTGGCACGGCTGGTTACACCAAGGCTCGCACTGATACGCACCAGATCCAGATTGTCTTGGAAGTCGGCAATCGTGGCCATCTCGTCCCCTGCGATAAAGTAGAAGACATCCGCGTTGGCGCCACCAAACATCAGGTCTGTGCCGCTGCCCCCGTAAAGGCGATCGATTTGATCCCCCCCGAACAGCTGGTCATTGCCAGATCCGCCATAGAGCGTGTCATTGCCAGAGCCGCCTCCCAACGTGTCGTTGCCAGTGCCCCCTTGCAGGTTATCCGCACCATTCTGACCAAACAGACGGTCGTTGTTCTCTTGACCATAAAGCGTATCGCCCTGATCCCCGCCGTAAAGCGTGTCATTGCCAAAGTTACCAAACAGTTGATCGCTTTCGGTGCCGCCGTACAGGACATCGTTGTCCCCGCCGCCCACCAGAACGTCATTGCTGACGCCGCCCACCAGAACATCCGCGCCCAGATCGCCGTTCAGACGGTCCGCACCTGTGCCCCCATAAAGGCTGTCTTCGCCAGCGCCGCCAAACAATGTGTCATTGTCCGCATCACCGTACAGACGGTCGTTGTCTCCACCGCCATACAAGAAGTCGTTCCCGCTTTCGCCGCGTAGGAAATCGTTGCCAGCGTCGCCCGCAACAAGGTCATTGCCCCCGCCGCCATAGCCGATGTCAGCTCCCGTGCCCGCAAAAATCCGGTCGTTTTCTGTCTGGCCATAAAGCGTATCAATACCGCCGCCGCCAAACAGGGAGTCCGTACCTGCATTGCCATACAGGCGGTCATTGTCTGCGCCGCCGTACATGATGTCGAACAGATCTCCGCCGACCAGCAAATCATTCCCTGCGTCGCCGATCAGCGTGTCATTGGCTGCACCGCCGAACAGGGTGTCATTGCCCGTGCCTGCCTGAAGGCGATCCGAACCGTTACCGCCATAGAGCCAGTCGTTCTCAGTGCCACCGAAAAGGAAGTCTGCCTGATCGCCGCCATAAAGACGGTCAATATTCGCGCCCCCATAGAGCGTGTCTGTTGCAACACCACCGTACAGCCAGTCGTTGTCGTCCTCCCCGTACAGCGAGTCGCTGCCAGCATCGCCATAAAGGCTGTCAAACCCAGCGCCACCGTAAAGGCGGTCGTTGTTTTCGTTACCATTCATGACATCCGCGTTTTCGCCCCCATAAAGGTAGTCGAACCCAAGCCCGCCAGAGAGAACATCATTTTGGTTCCCGCCATAAAGCGTGTCGTTGCCGGCAGCCCCATAGAGAGTGTCCGCACCATCATATCCGTGGAAGGTTTCTGCTGCACCGATACCTGTCATGGTGTCGTCATAATCTGATCCGCGCACTTCTTCGATACCTGACAGTGTGTGGGTAAAGGCGAAGCCATTCCAAAGGCCTGTGCTTGTTCCACCCAGATCAATATTAACCCCAGTGGTTATACTGCCGCGATCATAACGCACGACATCATGGCCACCACCAGCATCAAGTGTGTCATTCCCTAAGCGCAGAATGAAACGCTCATCGGCACTGCTGCCGATAATCGTATCATCAAGGTCAGTGCCACGGATTTCCAATGTGCCGCCGTTATGAGTCACATTGAACGTGTCCGAAGTGCCAAACCCATCTTCAGACACAACGCCTGTGGCAAGGTTGATATTCACACCATTAACGGCTTGGTTATAAAATCCATCAGAGCGGAAATCGACACGGATCGTGCCACCGTTTAGGATGAAATTATACGTGTCATTCCCAAGCCCACCACGTGTTTGCAGCCAATGGCCAGCTTCCTGGGTAATGTTAAACACATCATTGTAGTTGGTGCCATGGAACCCCAAACCGCCAATATCTGACATGATGAAAGCTGGGCTGGCAATATTCGTGAGCGTATCGGTCCCATTCGATCCTTTATTTACCGTGCCGGTATTCGCGCCAATATCGATATCAAAGGTCACGGCCGTGTTCAGGTTCTCGTAGCGGAGCCCAAAATACCCCATCAAACTGCCCGTGAAAATTATTGTGTCATTCCCAGAGCTGCCAAAGATATCATCGTAATACAGGTTGTCACCAGCATCCAAAATATCATCATCGGCGCCGCCAAAAAGTTCGTCATTGCCAGCACCGCCATAGAGCGCGTCTTCGCCTTCGCCGCCGTAAAGCCGATCATTGCCATCACCGCCGTAAAGATCATCGCCGTTGCCACCAACGGGATTTTCGTCGCCACCATAAAGGGTGTCATTGTCATCGCCGCCGTAAAGATCGTCTTCGCCATCTTCGCCATAAAGCGTGTCGTCACCAGCCAAACCGTTCAGCGTGTCATCGCCACCGCGTCCACGGAACACATTGGACTCCGCATCACCAGACATGGTGTCATTGCCGGTGCGCGATCCGCGAATTTCTTCAAAATTGTCGACGGTATGTGTGAAAACCTGCCCGTTCCAAAGACCTGTGATGGAATTATTTGCAAGATCGACATCAATTGCGCCAACGCCAGAGCGGTCATAGCGGAGTGTATCATACCCCATCCCACCATCAGCGCTGTCATTGCCTTGATGCAGAATAAAGCGGTCATTCCCATCACCGCCAATCATTGTGTCGTCGAATGTTGTACCGCGAATTTCAAGCCGCCCCAACCCGCTGACATTCAGCACATCCGCATAGCCGAAACCATCATTCAAAATGCCACCAGCACCCAGATTAATATGCACACCATTGATTGGACCAGAAATACCGTCCCACAAGAAGTTGAGGCGCACTACGCTGTCGGCCGCGATATTCAGATTATAGGTATCAGCGCCCTGTCCGCCAGAAAGCTGCATCCAGGATTGGGTGTCCGTAGTGATATTGAATGTATCTGCGTGTTCTGTGCCATAAAGCCCAAAGCCACCCGTCGTCCAGCCAGAATCGAGCGGGTTCTGGATATCAATGATTGTGTCTGTCCCATGCACACCTTTATTCACGCTGCCCATGTTGGTGACCCCGTTGATGGTCGCAACAATCCCATTGGTCAGGTCATTTGCATAGGTCAGTTCTTGGTAGTTGATCAGGCTGTTGGTGTAAGAAATCGTGTCATTGCCATAGCCACCAGACACAACGTCATAACCATCGCTTTCCCCAGTGCTAATTAAATCATCGCCGGTACCGCCGCCCAAAATGTCATCACCATCAGACCCGGTCATGGTCACGTCGCTTGATACATCCAGGTCCGTGCCAAATTCGAACACATTGAAACCTGTGCTGCCCTGCGCGTCTAAATCGATATCCTGCAAGGAAAACAGAGTGCTCATTGTTCCATAGAAGCCGAAATCAGAAATATCGTCTAAAGCGTCAACGAACTGAACGAGGCTCCAGCTAAACCCAGCCATTACAGCCACTGTGGCCCCACTCTGTACGAAGCTAAATCCAGTAATGATACCGCTGGTCGGATCGCCGTTAACGTCAAACGCGAAACCTGTGCCAGTCACGGTGACAGTATCGCCCGTTAACGGATTTGTGACGACAATTTCCGTGCTCGTCGCGGAGGAAACATCTGCCGGGTCTGCAAATCCATTAAGGAAAAAGCCGCTATCCGAACCCGTGTAGTCAATTGTCATCGTCATCTTAATTTACTCCCGCAATATTTATCATATTCAATAGTTTACTTAGCTTACCCTAATCAAAACTCGCAAAAGCCTATTTGATTGTCAAAGCATTTGTCAGGTTTTCTTCACCCCACTCACAATTCTATGGTCGGGCGCGTCAACGTATCGTGTCGTGAAAATGGTACAGGCAGGTTTGTTTGTCAGCTTATGCTGCGTAAATCGTTGAAAATTGCTCGGCACGCACTGCCCCAAGGGCTGGGCGAAAAAATGGCGACGGAGATGTTTAGTCTGACTGCTTTTCGCGGATATCAGTAAATTCGTTTAGCAACCGGATCAGTTCGTCCATTTTGCTTTCATCAAAAGACGCAAGGATTTCCCCGTAAATGGCATCCGAATGTTTACCCGCTTCAGCCATTTTTTCCCGAGTTTTGTCCGTCACATCAATCCAAGACCGACGCGAGTCTGCTTCGTCGCGGCGACGGGTGATATAGCCACGTTTGTCCAAGGTTTGCAGAATGCGTGTGACACTAGGCATGTGCAGCGCCGTTTCGCTCGACAATCGGCTGATGTCTAATGGTCCCAGCTCTGCCGTTACGCGCAAAACACGCCATTGTTGTTCCGTGAAATTCATCTCGGCCAAAACATCGCGCCAATAAGACAGCAATACATCCCGCGCCCGCACCAACAAAATTGGAAGCGTTTTTCCTACAGGGACAAGCCCCAAGTCTTCGGATTTTTTGGCTTGTTCCTGGGCCACATGAATCGCCTTTTCTGGAATGCTCGTAAAAACTAACTAAACTTAACATGATCAATAGCGATCAATGACACGGGAATGCAAGGCACACCACCAAAGATTGTTTAGGTAAGTGATTTTTCGCTAATTCTTCCGCCTTCGATACACAATCTGGCCTGGATTCTATTCCAGTCTTGACTCCCTCATGTGAAAATGTGATTAACGTGTTAACGGAAATGGAGAAACATGCCACATTTATCGTATGAATATTCAGCCAACCTTGATGCGACAGTCGATCACGATCAATTATGCACATCGCTGCATTCTGCGGCCTTAGAATCGGGCCTGTTTGAGCTTGGCGCGCTGCGTGTACGTGCGGTGCGATGCGACACGTACGCCGTGGCGGACTTACTGCGACGCAATGGATTTATTCACCTGACAATCAGCATTGGTGCAGGCCGTGATGCAGCCGCCAAAAAGGCCGCAGGAGAACATATCTGGGCAGCTCTGGTTGAATTCCTCGGCCCACAATTTGAAACACCACATTTCGCACTGACAATGGAAATCCGCGAGATTGACCCAGACTTCAGTTGGAAGAAAAACGCTATTCACCCACGCATACGCGCGCAGAAAACCTAAGGGACGAACATGTCTGATTTTGAAACCAATCTCGCCAAAGCAAAAGACTACCTTGCCCGTTTTGCCCAAAATGGCGTGTTGAACCACATCAACGGACAAGCGGTCCCTGCTGATGACGGCGAAACTTTTGCGACCTCTTCACCCGTGGACATGGTGCATTTGGCAGATGTGGCCCACGGTAAGGCATCCGACATCGACAAAGCAGCCCGCGCGGCAGAGGCTGCGTTCAAAGGCTGGTCTGAAACTGATCCAAAGGAACGCGCGCGCATTCTGCATCGCATTGCCGACGGGATCGAAGCCCGCGCCGAAGAAATCGCCTTTGTCGAATGCATGGACACAGGCCAGGCTCTTCGGTTTATGTCCAAAGCTGCCATTCGCGCCGCTGTCAACTTTCGCTTTTTCGCGGACAAGGCGGTCGAGGCTCGCGACGGTAAATCGCTTTACGCGCCAAACCAGCTCAATGTCACCAGCCGCAAACCGCTTGGCCCTGTCGGCATTATCACACCGTGGAACACGCCGTTCATGCTCTCTACGTGGAAGATCGCACCCGCGATTGCTTGTGGCTGTACGGTGGTTCACAAACCCGCTGAATTCTCCCCCCTTACCGCCCGCTTGCTCGTGGAAATCGCCGAAGAGGCTGGCCTACCCGCTGGTGTCTGGAACCTTGTGAACGGCATGGGCGAAGACGCGGGTAAATCGCTGACCGAACACCCCGCCATTAAGGCCATTGGCTTTGTCGGTGAAGGTGCCACAGGCACACATATCATGCGCCAAGCGGCCCCGACCTTGAAACGGTTCCACTTTGAACTTGGCGGTAAAAACCCCGTCATCGTTTTCCCCGATGCGGATCTGGAACGCGCTGCCGACGCCGCAGTGTTCATGATCTACTCGCTCAACGGCGAACGCTGCACGTCGTCCTCCCGCCTGTTGGTCCACGACAGCATCTACGACGATTTCACCGCAATGGTCGCGAAAAAAGCCAAGAACATCACAGTTGGCCACCCGCTTGATCCGAACACGACCGTCGGCCCATTGATCCATCCAGTGCACGAGGAAAAGGTAAACAGCTATATCCAGCTCGCCACCGAGGAAGGCGCAACTATCGCGGCAGGCGGGTACAAACCCGAAGGATTGGAAGGCGGCTGCTACGTAGCCCCGACCCTGTTCACAAATGCCACCAACGATATGCGCATCGCACAAGAAGAAATCTTTGGCCCTGTCCTCACTGCAATCCCCTTCAAAGACGAAGCAGACGCGCTCCAAATCGCCAACGACAGCCCCTATGGCCTGACAGGCTACATCTGGACGTCGGATGTCACCCGTGCTTTGCGGTTCTCGGACGCGCTCGATGCAGGCATGATCTGGGTGAATTCTGAAAACACCCGCCACCTGCCCGCCCCGTTTGGCGGCAACAAGGCCAGCGGCATCGGCCGCGATGGCGGCGACTGGTCGTTTGATTTCTACATGGAAACCAAGAACATCGCCTTCGCCATGACCGATCACAAAATCCCAAAACTCGGAGGCTGATATGTCCTTACCCGCACCAAACCTCTACCCAGATTTCAACATCATCCGCCTGTCGCATGTGGAACTGGTGGTCACCGACCTTGCAGTATCCAAAGCCTTTTATGCGGACACGCTCGGTCTTCAGGTCACATACGAGGATAAAACCCACATCTATTTGCGCGCCATGGAAGAACGCGGCCACCACTGCGTCATCCTGATGAAAGGCGACAAGGCCTGCGTAAACGTTTGCGGCTTTAAAGTGTATGACGAAGACGATCTAGATAAAGCCGAAAACTGGTTCAAAGCCAGGGGCTTACCTACGTCTTGGGTCACACGCCCACATCAAGGCCGCACCCTGCGCACAACCGACAACATGGGCATGCCGATCGAGTTTTATCACAAGATGGATCGCCTAGAGCCGATCCACCAGAAGTACAAACTCTACAACGGTGTGAAGCCTCTGCGGATTGATCACTTCAATTACTTCTCGTCAAATGTGGACGAAAGCATCGCGTTTTGGAACGACTTGGGCTTTCGCGTCACCGAACACACTTCGGACGCTGAAACAGGCCGCAACTGGGCCGCGTGGATGCACCGCAAAGGTGGCGTTCACGATGTGGCCTTTACCAACGGCACAGGCCCGCGTCTGCACCATCTGGCCTTCTGGGTTCCGACGCCACTCAATATTATCGACCTTCTCGATCTGATGGCGACGACGGGCTATGTTGCAAATATCGAACGTGGACCGGGCCGCCACGGCATCTCGAACGCGTTTTTCTTGTACATTCTCTGCCCTGACGGCCATCGCACGGAAATGTACTGTTCTGATTATCAGACGGTTGATCCAGACCATGACCCGATCAATTGGGACCTTAAAGATCCACAACGCCAACCCCTGTGGGGCGCCGCCGCGCCGCGCAGTTGGTTTGAACATGGGTCAACATTCAAAGACGTTCCAACACAAGACAGCGACCTGAAATCACAACCGATCATCGCGCCGTAACCCTGTGACGCGCGGCCCACACCTTGTGCCGCGCAAACCA
>CALLAV010000298.1 GCA_938001995.1 uncultured Amylibacter sp.
TTTGCCCCTGCCAGATAGGTACGCATCGCGGCCAGCGGTTGGTTCAACTCATGGCTCACAGCGGCCGACATCTCCCCCAGCGCGGCGAGCTTTGAAGATTGCGCCAGCGATTGTTCAGCAACCTCAAGGTCCTTCTCAACCCGCTCCCGCTCTGCGATTTCGTTCTGCAAACGCTCGTTCAGGGCGCGCAATTCGCGGCTTTCTGCTTGGAACAGGAACGATTGGCGAATGGCGCGGCGCGACAGCAGATAGAAACCAAGTGCGGTCAAAATCGCCAGCGCCATAAGTTCCAAAGCCAACACGGCGTTGACGCGGGTGCGCACGTTCTCAAAACTTGCGAGATAGCTTAACTGCCAGCCCTGAAACGGAATTTTCTGATCCAACCGAAACAACGGCTGCCCCTGAAAATTTGCATCTGTAATTGTCTGGTTCCATTCGCCCGTGGCCCGCCATGCGCGTTCTACTGGGGATAGGGCAGGCTGGTTGGCCAGCGCCTCCTCGATGGTTTGCTGGCGGAATTGGCGTTCCGTGGACAGGATGATGATGCCCTGACTGTCGGTCACAGAAATGATGCTGTCACTGTTGGACCAGCGATCAAACATTTGTTCCAGATCCACTTCGATCAGAATGACACCAACGGTTTCTTTTTGGCTTTGCAGTTTACGCGAATAAAAGAACCCGAGCCGCCCTTCGTTGATCCCAGACGTGGTAAAAACCGTGTCAGCCGACCGCAGGGCCTCAATGAAATAGCTGTTTTCACGTAAAACCGTGCCAAGTTCGCGCCGATCCGACGCGGCCACAATTCGCCCTGCATTGTCCAGCAAAACGATAGATTTCGCGCCAATCTCTTCTTTGTAAGAAATCAACCGTTGGGATGTTCCCACAAAGTCATTGGAATTGAGCGCGGAAATCAGTGTCGTGTCGCGTGACAACAGCAGCGGAACAACTGAATTCCGCTGCAATTCGCTGACCAAACGCCCGGAATACAATGCCATCTGCGCCTCTGCGTCTTGGCGTGTGCCTTCTGAAAAGCGTTGCGTGAAATAGATGTTGGACGCCCAGATCAACAACCCAGCCAAGCCCAAAAACAGCAGGATGCCGATACGGGGCACCCAATTCGTGCTTTTGAAGGTATCTTGTGCGGGTCGTGTCATTGACGCAGACTACGCGCTGAAACGTGCAGGCTCAAGCGGGGCAGGGGTTTCAGGCAGAAACCAGCGCATTTGCGATGCCTTCAAAGAAGCGCACGCCATCGGTGCCCCCGAGTTCAGGATCGTTCAGCCGCTCTGGGTGGGGCATCATGCCAAGCACGCGTTTGTTGGCTGACAAGATTCCAGCAATATCATCCATCGCACCGTTGGGTGTATCGACATATTTGAACGCGATCCGATCGTCGCCGTGCAGACGTTTAAGGGTTTCTGGATCGGCGGAGTAGTTGCCTTCGTGGTGCGCGATCGGGGTTTGGATGACCTCACCTTTACTGTACAAAGACGTAAAGGCGCTGTCGGTGGTTTCTACAGTTAATTCAACGGTTTTGCAGATATACTTCAAGCCAGAATTGCGCATCAAGACACCTGGCAACAGGCCAGATTCTGCAAGAATTTGAAACCCGTTGCACAGCCCAAAAACGTAGCCGCCTTTGTTGGCAAAATCGACCACAGCGTTCATCACAGGCGAGCGTGCTGCAATGGCCCCGCAGCGCAGGTAGTCGCCAAAGGAAAACCCGCCCGGAATGCCAATTACGTCAAGACCATCTGGCAGACTTGCGTCCTTGTGCCAGACCATCGACACATTGCCTTGGCCCGCCACTTTTTCCAGCGCCACCGCCATGTCGCGGTCGCAGTTTGATCCTGGAAACTGAATAACCGCCGCGCGCATCAGAGGATTTCCACGCTGTAATTTTCGATCACGGTGTTGGCGAGAAGTTTTTCACACATCTGCGCCACTGCCGCTTCTGCTGCCGCTTTGTCGGTTTCGGCAAGATCCAGTTCGATCACCTTACCCTGTCGCACATCGTTAACGCCATCAAACCCAAGCGCGCCGAGCGAATGGGCAACCGCCGCCCCCTGTGGGTCCAAAACACCATTTTTAAGAGTAACGTGAACACGCGCTTTCATGAGGCAGATTCCTTTGGCAGAGGGTTATGGCCGTGGTTTAGCGGGAAGGGCCTGAGGGGTAAAGGGGGTTAGCATGTGGATTGCGCCTTGCCGTTCTAGGCTGAATACCCGCGCAAAGCCGCAACACCCTTTGGATTTCGCGAAAAACTGCCTCAAACTCGCCACATTCTGCGAACAGACCTTAAAGAAAGCCACGCAAAGTTGGCGTATCATCGCCGTGTGGCGGCGAAAAGAGAGCAATGGGTAGCAGAATGAATCCATATTCAAATAAGCCGTCAAAGGCGTTTTGGCGCAGCGCTGTGTCTGATATTTCGATGCTTGAAGTACAGGACTTGTTCACGCCGCGCTTTGAGATTTCCAAGTCAATGCGGATTTCGGCGGCAGGCAGTTGCTTTGCGCAGTATATCGGCCAGCAGTTCAAGGAACGCGGCTATAATTTTATGGACTTTGAACCACCGCCTTTGGGGTTGCCTCAAAAGATGTGGCACAACCACGGGTTCGATCTGTATTCGGCACGCTATTCCAACATTTATTCGATCCGGCAGTTGGTCCAAACCTTTGCCCGTGCGGACGGCAGTTTTGTGCCAGATGAGGTGGCGTTTATCGACGAAAAAGGGCGGGCGCGGGATCCGTTCCGTCCTGCTATTGAGCCAAACGGGTTCATAAACGAGGAAGAGTTGACGCTCGATCGAGAGTATCACCTGCAACAAATCAACACGATGCTTGATAACACGGACTTGTTTGTGTTCACGTTCGGGCTGACCGAAGCGTGGGAGTGTATCAAGGACGGGGCGATCCTGCCGTCGTGTCCGGGCACCATTGCGGGAACGTATGATCCAGACAAATACCGCTTTAAGAATTTCACCTTCAGCGAAGTCACCAATGATGCGGAAGCGTTTATGGACTATGCGCTGAAACGCAATCCTGACATGAAGTTCTTGTTCACCATTTCACCCGTGCCCCTGACTGCGACGGCCACGGATGATCATGTGATGGTGGCAACGATGCATTCCAAATCAGTGCTGCGTGCGGCCATCGGCGAATTGCACAAAGCCTATGATAACATTGACTATTTCCCATCTTATGAGTTGGTCGCAGCCCATCCAATGCGGGCGATGTATTACAAACCGAACCTGCGCAATGTGGCGATGACGGGTGTGGAACGGGTGATGGACCTGTTCTTTGATGCCCATGGCGATACGGCACCTGAACCTGCTGAACAGAGTAAGCCAGAACAGGTGTCCACCCATGCAAATGAAGACGACGCTGTCTGCGAGGAAGCCATTTTAGAGACCTTTGGATCATGACCGTTTACATCTCAGGAAACTCCCATGTCGTAGCGCTCGCTGATGGTTTGAAAGAGCGTGAGGCGATGAAAAGCAAGGTAAAAACCTTTAGCTTTGGGGTCGGCACGTTTGAGTTGGAACCCATGTCAAAAATTCAAAACGGACACGTGGAGTTCGCACGCCCTGTTTTACGCAAGCGTTTGCGCAAAGCGACGGGTGACACCCAGTTCAAAGCGGCGGACAGATGGGGGTTCGTTATGGGAACCCATAATGTGCGTCTTTATGGGAACGACATTTGGCAATCCTGTGCGCTGGCAAGGGCTTGGATTCCTGGCTCTCGTCCAATTTCGGAAGGTGTTTTGATGCAGATGATCCATGCGGATCAGCAGCATATCAAACAGTTTTTGTTGGACTTGAAGGAAACAGGTGTGGATATCTTTGTGGTGTCCTGCCCATCGCCGCGCCGCGATGGGGCGGCGGCGAAACGAGGGGTTCCGCTAGAGACCATCGCCTTGATTGATACTTTGGCGCGGCGCAGTTTCATCGACTGGCTTAACGAAAACGCGATAGATTTTATTCCCGAACCCGATTGTACCGTAGACAACGAAGGCTTTCTAAAGCCTGAATTCGCGCGGCAATTCCTCAGCAATGGCAAGGTCGATCCGCATCATGCCAACAGCGATTATGGTGCGTTGATGCTAGATGAAATCGAAAATTCTTTGGACGCGCCACTGGAAATAGAACGCGCTGTCCGCCACCAAGAGCCTGTGTCTTCACACGAAAACCAGCCAACTGGTTTGAACGAAGACGATGTGGCGTCGACCCAGCGCTCAAAGGATATTTCGCGGTTAATCAAAAACATTGCGGCGCGCCATTCGCGGATCGCAAAGTCCGAGTTTCCGCGCAATCAAAAGCCAACCACATTGCATTAACAACGCGGTGGGGTGAAATTACTCGACCAGTTTGGGACCGTCCGTGATGTTATTACCTGGCATCAGGCCGAGACGCTTGGCCACTTCGGTATAAGCATCGGCAAGGCTACCCAGATCGCGGCGGAACACGTCTTTGTCCAGCTTCTGTCCTGTTTTTGCGTCCCACAAGCGGCAGCTGTCGGGTGAAATCTCATCAGCCACGATCAGACGTTGATAGTCGCCATCGTATTGGCGGCCGATTTCGATTTTAAAGTCGATGAGTTTTATTCCGACACCGTACATCAGGCCGGACATGTAATCGTTCACCCGCAGCGCAATAGCGACCATATCATCAAGGTCTTGCTGGCTGGCCCAGTTGAACGCAAGGATGTGTTCTTCGGAGACCAGTGGATCGCCCAGGCTGTCGTCTTTGTAGCAGAATTCCACGATGGGGCGGGGCAGGGGTGTGCCCTCTTCAATGCCGAGCATTTTGGACAGGGAGCCTGCCGCCACGTTGCGCACGATGACCTCAAGGGGAATAATCTCGACCTTGTGGCAAAGCTGTTCGCGCATATTGAGGCGTTTGATGAAATGATTGGGAATGCCAAGCTGTGTAAGACCCAGCATAAAATGTTCCGACAAGCGGTTGTTCAACACGCCTTTGCCCTCAATCGTGTCTTTCTTTTGGGCATTATACGCCGTGGCGTCGTCTTTGAAGTATTGCACGATTGTACCAGGCTCTGGACCCTCAAACAGGGTTTTTGCTTTGCCTTCATAGATTTTGGTGCGACGGGCCATTCGGAGAATCCTATCTGGGGGGCTAGGTTGCCTGTTCTATAGGCCCAGACGGGCGGTGCGGCAAGATGCAAGCCATGCGGCACTTGTCGCACGGGACATTGGCCCCCATATTTATTGTATAAACGAATAGGAGGCATAGAAATGTCAGGTTTTGATGATCGTGCAGATGCATTTGAAAATAAATACGCCCATGACGCAGAATTGCAGTTCAAAGTAGAGGCGCGTCGCAACAAATTGCTCGGCCTTTGGGCAGCAAGCCTGCTGGGCAAATCCGCGGATGAGGCAGCGGCCTATGCCACAGAAGTGGTGAAATCGGACTTTGAAGAAGCGGGTGACGAAGACGTGTTCCGCAAGGTTTCGAGCGATTTGGGTGATAAAGCGGATGAAACCACGATCCGCGCGCAAATGGCGGCCCTGATGGGGGAAGCAAAAACACAAGTGATGGGCGAAATCAGCTAACGTCTGAGACGCCAAGAAAAAGGGCCTCGGATCGCTCCGAGGCCCCAAATAACAAAAAGTCGATATAAGCGACACAACACGCCAGCCACTGAAGCTTATTCTTCGAGGATCAGTCTCCTGACCCCCAACACCGACTGAAAATAAGTCTGCTTGAAAAGGTATGACCCTTTGATAAGCGGAGTTTCGCGCTCAAACAGTGACGATTGTCACTCTTTTTTGGAAAATTAGCGGTTTATTGCTGAAACTTGGGTTACGTGTCCTGAGCGCTGCGCAGGTTTTCGCGCACAATCGCAAGGCGCGTTTGTATTTTGTCTATGGCGGTTTGGTTATTCAGTATCAGGTAGTTCAACTGGCCGTCTTTGCGCTCTGGGATCAGCTTCTCAAAGGCGTGGCCATCGCGGGCAATCACGATCAACGACGCGTTTTCTGTGATGCCAAAGGCTTTGCGTTCCTCGCCCGTGTAGACAATGTCGAACTGAAACAGCTTTGCGTCGAACACTTCGATATCTAACAGCCGTTTGGCTTCGGTCATGGTTTCTTTCAGACGGGCGCTGACCGCTGCGGGCATGATATACATGGGCATTGTTAACACTCTAACCGCGATTTTGACTGTTCAATAACCTAAGACTAGCCCGGAAATCGGCAAGATGCTGCCCTTGTATCGGCGAATTCTGCGCCTATCTGAGTGTCAGAAACCGAACGCCAGTTGATGGGAATTTGGCTATGGCTGCAATTTTAGATTGGTCTGTCTTTCAGACAGGGGGCACGAACACCATTACGGACGGTGTTAGCGGCAATGACGCTAATGTCACTGTGTCCACCAATGGCATGACATATTTTGCCGACGGTGCTGGGAATTTTGGCACCACGGGTTTCATCTATGGCACGGGCAACACCCAAACCGACACAGACACGACCGACATTGATTTCGGGGAAAACGTGCGCAATTTGCAATTTGAACTGATGGATGTGGATGGGGGCTCGAATTTCAGCGACGCGGTGACGATTGCAGCGCTTGACGACGATGGAAACCCCGTCGCCGTGAATTTCAGCAGCGTTGATCCTGCCTATCAAACGGTGGTGGACAATGGCGATGGCACGTACACCGTGTATGGCACAGGCTCAGCCGACGGCGCGTTTAATGGCGCAGGTGCGGCAGACAGCGTGTTTGTGTCCTTCGATGGTCCTGTGTCGTCCTTGCAAATTATCCATTCCGCAGGCCCGACAATCAACAGTTCTGGCGCGATGGGGATCAACGATCTGAGCTTTGATATCGTTTGTTTCACACCCGGCACACAGATTGCCACGCCTTTGGGCGATGTCCCAGTTGAAGGTTTGAAGGTCGGCGATTTGGTCGTAACCAAAGACAGCGGCATCCAAGCCGTGCGTTGGGTGGGGCGCAAAAAGGTATCTGGCGCGCGCCTACAATCCTATCCGCATTTTCGCCCTGTGAAAATCCGAAAGGACGCCTTTGGTAACGGGCTGCCGAACCGCGATATGCATGTTTCCCCGCAGCACCGCGTGTTGTTGGCGGGCGCAGATGTGGAATTGAACTATTCACAAAGCCAAGCATTGGCCCCCGCAAAAGGGCTCGTTACGGATCTAAGCATCACTGTCGATTTTTCCGTGAAAGAGGTGGAATACATCCACATCCTGTTCGACAAACACGAGCTGGTGTTTTCCGATGGCCTGCTGACAGAGAGCTTTCACCCGGGTGAAATGTCCATCGCCGGACTTGACGACGGCACGCGCCAAGAGGTGTTCGAGCTGTTCCCAGAGCTGCGCACAAACTATGGCGCATATGGTCCAGCGGCGCGCATGTCTTTGTCCGTTAGCGAAAGTCAGGCGCTCGTCGCCTAGGGCGCAGGCTTAAGCGCCAAACACCCGCTTAAAGATCGTATCGACGTGTTTGGTGTGATAGCCCATGTCGAATTTTTCTTTGATTTCATCAACGCCAAGCGCAGCAACCACGTCTTCATCAGCGAGCAGTTGTTCCTGGAAATCAACGCGGTCTTCCCACACCTTCAGCGCGTTGCGTTGCACCATGGAATAGGCATCTTCGCGAGACACGCCTGCTTGTGTCAGCGCCAGCAGAACGCGCTGGGACATCACCAGACCCGGGAATTTGTTCATATTGTCGAGCATGTT
>CALLAV010000299.1 GCA_938001995.1 uncultured Amylibacter sp.
ATGCCGATAGGGCCGTCCATGCTGCTGGTGTCAATGGGCAGCGGAACCATACGCCCTGCGTTGATATCCTTGGCGACAACGCCGTGCGAAATAATCCAAACGGGCCGCGCTGGGCCAAGCGTCATGGATCGCCCAAACGCCCCTGAGACCGTTTCCAAACGGTTCGGCCATTCGCCAAACCCATGGGCAAACATGAACCGATCCACCGCAGGGCGGATGGCAGCGCCCGCCGTTGGGTAAAGCGTCAAAGTGGATTGCAGCGCGTTCAAGTCTGTCGTGCCAGTCAGTGGATGATCCGCGGCCACGGCAAAAACCACTTGTTCATTGTAAAGCGGCGTAAAGGACAGCCCCGCCATCACATTTGGCTGGGCCATGCGCCCGACCACAAGATCAAGCGCATTTGCGCGCAAGCGTTCCAACATATCCTCGATGCGACCGTCTTCGATTGTTAGCGGTGTGGTTGGCGACAGGGTGGTAAATTCGGCAATCGCATCTGGCAGGAAATCTGCGGCGACGCTGGGCAAACACCCAATGCGCAAAGGCGTGCTGCGCCCCGCCGAAATCGCGTCGATGCTGGACACACCGTGGCTGAGCGCCACAAGACCTTGTTCTGCGAACTGGCGAAACACAGCTCCTTCGCGGGTCAATTCCACCCCGCCACGGTTGCGCGTCAGCAATTCTGCACCCAAGATTGACTCGAGATCTTGGAGGGTTTTGGAAATGGCGGATTGGCTTAGGTTAATGTGTTCCGCGGCTGCCTTTAACGACCCGTACCGTACGGTTTCGACAAAAGCCGAAAGGTGACGGAGTTTGATTTGCCGCAGTTTATCAGTTTCCATTTTGGAAAGTATCCAAGCTAAAATATCGTTTTCTATGTCTAGTCTAGGCGTATATACACGAATTATCGAGGGGAGAAGCGTGTTTTGAAGACCCAAGTGATCATCATCGGTGGTGGACCGTCTGGCCTGTTGTTGTCGCAACTGCTGCATGTGCGCGGAATTTCATCTGTTGTTTTGGAGCGTAAAACCAAGGAATACGTGCTTGGCCGTATCCGTGCAGGCGTTTTGGAACAGGGGCTTGTGGGGCTGATGGAAGAGGCGGGCTGCGCAGATCGTATGCACGCCGAGGGCTTCACCCACGACGGGACTTTGGTGTCATACGGCGATGAAATGTTCCGCATCGATTTCGCCAAACACGCGGGCAAACCTGTGATGGTCTACGGGCAAACCGAAGTGACCCGTGATTTATACGAAGCCCGAGAGGCAGTCGGCGGCGCGATTGAGTTCAATGTTGAAGATGTGGTAATCCACGACACCAAATCCGACGCGCCCTATGTGGACTACACCGTACGCGGTGAAAAGCGCCGCATTGAAGGGGATTTCGTAGCAGGCTGTGACGGGTTTCACGGCGTCAGTCGCCAGACAATTCCACTCGATGTGCGCCGCGAGTATGAAAAATTTTATCCCTTTGGCTGGCTCGGAATCCTCAGCGAAACGCCCCCTGTGAACCACGAATTGATCTATGCGAATTCCGAGCGGGGATTTGCGCTCTGTTCCATGCGAAACGCGCAGTTGAGCCGTTATTACATCCAGTGTTCACTGAGCGACAGTCCAGAAGATTGGACGGACGAAGCCTTTTGGCAGGAGTTGAAACGCCGTATTCCCAAAGAGCAGGCGGATAAGCTCGTCACAGGGCCATCCATCGAAAAATCCATTGCGCCACTGCGGTCTTTTGTAACGGAACCAATGTCTTACGGGCGTTTGTTCCTGTGTGGCGACGCGGCTCATATCGTGCCACCCACAGGGGCAAAGGGATTGAATACGGCGGCGTCTGATGTGAACTATCTTTATAACGCGCTGCGGGATTTCTATGAAAACGGATCAAAAGACGGTATCAATGGCTATTCCGAAAAAGCGCTTTTGCGGGTGTGGAAAGCAGAAAGATTCAGCTGGTGGTTCTCGTCTTTGCTGCACCGTTATCCCGATCAATCCGAGTTTGATTTGAAGATGCAAATTGCAGAGCTGGAATTCTTGCGCTCCAACGAGGCTGCGCAAAAGGCTATGGCCGAAAATTATGTGGGACTGCCGTATTAAACGCGGTGCGTTCCAAACGAAAGGACTTGCAAATGAGTGAGAAATTCAACCAAGGCATGGCGGTGCGACGCAGTGTGCTGGGCGACGCCCATGTGGACCGTGCCGAGGCGAGCAAGACTGATTTCGACCTGCCGTTCCAAACGCTAATCACCGAAGGGGCGTGGGGCACAGTTTGGAATGACGACACGATTTCACGGCGCGAGCGATCCATGTTGACCCTTGCACTGCTGGCTGCAACAGGCAACTTTGAAGAGATACCAATGCACATCCGCGCGTCACAAAACACTGGGACCAGCCCCGAAGACGTGATCCAAGCCTTCATGCACGTCGCTGTCTATGCGGGCGTGCCCAAAGCCAACCATGCCATCAAATTGGCAAAACAGACGTATCAAGAATTAGAGGTGGAGATATGAGCCTGATTAAAACGCAAGGCGGGTTTATCACCCGCGATCGGGGTCGCCAACCAGACGCTTATACGCCCGACTATAAAACCAGCGTCAAACGCAGCCCCAGCGCCGCGCTATTGTCGTTTCCGTCGTCTATCAGCGAAGAAACCGCGCCGATGTTCGGCCATGGGATGCTCGGTGAATTGGACAATGATCTGATCCACAACTATGCGGCAGCAGGCGAAAGCGCAATTGGCCCGCGCATTATCGTGCATGGCCGTGTGTTGGATGAAAATGGCAATGGCATCCCCAATACTTTGGTGGAGTTTTGGCAGGCCAATGCGGGTGGTCGGTATCGACACAAAAAAGAAAGTTATCTTGCCCCGCTGGACCCGAACTTTGGCGGCTGCGGGCGCACGATCACGGGTGAAGACGGTTCGTACGAGTTCCGCACCGTGCAGCCTGGACCCTATCCTTGGCCGAACCGTATGAACGATTGGCGTCCTGCGCATATCCACTTTTCCTTGTTTGGGCATGGTTTTGCACAGCGCCTGATCACGCAAATGTATTTCGAAGGTGATCCGCACATCAAATTGTGCCCCATCGTCGGCGTCCTTAAAAGCCAAGAGGCCGTGGATGCGCTTACCGCGCCTTTGGACATGAACCGCACAGTCCCGATGGACAGCCGCGCCTATAAATTCGACATGGTCCTGCGTGGGCGACGCCAAACCTACTTTGAAAACCGCAAGGAGGGCATGTGATGACCCAACCGCTCGATTACCTCAAAGAAAGCCCAAGCCAGACCGCTGGTCCCTACGTGCATATCGGCTGTGTGCCGAACTTTGCAGGGATTAAAATGTATGACGGCGATCTTGGCGCGTCCATGAAAACGGGGCCTGTTCAAGGACAAGAGATCACGATCAAAGGTCATGTTTATGACGGCACAGGCACGCCGTTGCGCGATGCCATGATTGAGATTTGGCAACCTGACGCGGCGGGTTTGTTTGCGTCAGCCAATGAAACACGTGGCACAGCGGATCCGAACTTTACCGGGTTTGGGCGCACTGCGGGGGACATGGACACAGGCGAATTCACTTTTGAAACCGTGAAACCCGGTGCGGTGCCGTGGCCTGATGGCCGGATGCAAGCGCCGCATATTACGTTTTGGATCGTGGCGCGCGGGATAAACATTGGTCTGCACACACGCATGTATTTCGAAGATGAATCTGACGCAAACGCCACTGATCCGATCCTGACGCGGATGGAACATCAGAACCGTGTTCCAACCCT
Source organism: uncultured Amylibacter sp. (assembly GCA_938001995.1). Lineage (GTDB taxonomy): Bacteria > Pseudomonadota > Alphaproteobacteria > Rhodobacterales > Rhodobacteraceae > Amylibacter. Next base: position 3,770 of record CALLAV010000299.1, read on the forward strand.
GCTCGCGACAAAAACGGCAGACGGGGTGTACACCTTCGACATCCATCTTCAAGGTCCCCAAGAGACCGTATTCTTTGACATGTAAGGGCACACAATGACGAAACCATGCATCATCTGCGTTGCGATCACGGGCTCTGTGCCGACCAAGGCTGACAATCCCGCCGTGCCAACCACCGTGGCCGAACAGATCGAAAGCACGCACGCAGCGTTTGAGGCGGGGGCGTCAATTGCGCACTGCCATGTGCGCAACGAAGATGAAACACCATCCAGCGATCCTGACAGGTTTGCGGCGCTAAAAGCGGGGATCGAAAAACACTGCCCCGAGATGATTGTGCAACTGTCCACGGGTGGCCGCTCGGGTGCTGGCAAAACGCGCGGCGGCATGCTGTCCTTGTCGCCTGATATGGCATCGCTGTCGGTTGGGTCGAACAACTTTCCTACGCGCGTCTATGAAAACCCGCCTGATCTTGTGGCATGGCTGGCGTCTGAAATGCTGACCTACAATGTTAAACCCGAGATCGAGGCCTTTGATTTAAGCCACATCTTTCACGCCAAACTGATGGCGGACAGAGGCGAGTTGGCTGGCACGCCGTATGTGCAATTTGTAATGGGTGTGAAAAACGCCATGCCAGTGGATCGACAAGTATTCGATTTTTACGTGCAAACGGTGGAACGTTTGTTTGGTGCAGATGCGCCCTGGTG
>CALLAV010000300.1 GCA_938001995.1 uncultured Amylibacter sp.
ACGGGCGTTACAGCGGATGGTTTGGCATCGCTGACCAAAGTGTCACGGATGCTCGACGATATTTTAAACCGCGTGCCGCACAAATGGGCGGCTTATGTGGGGGCGAGTGCCTTTGCGCACAAAGCGGGATTGCACGCGAGTGCAATTTTGAAGGATCCGACCACCTATGAGCATGTGGACCCAAGCGTTGTTGGCAACGCGCGGATCATTCCAATGTCGAACCAAGCGGGGCAGTCGAACTTGCTAAAACGGCTCGGTGATGCGGGGATTACCGTGGAAAAAGGCGATCCACGTTTGGGCCAAATCCTGAACGCGGTGAAAGAGCGGGAAGATCAGGGCTATGCCTATGATGGGGCGCAGGCATCGTTTGAGATTTTGGCGCGGCGCGTTCTTGGGGAATTGCCAACGTTTTTTGACATTATGCGGTATCGCGTGACGGTGGAGCGTACCCACGTCGAAGGCAAAGGGCGCATGACCCTGTCAGAGGCTGTGGTCGCAGTGAATATCGGCGGACAAAAGCACCTGTCGGCAAGCGAGAGCATGGATGAGGTCGGCAACGATCAGGGGCCCGTGAACGCGCTATGGCGTGCGTTGGAGCGGGACTTGGGCCCGTATCAGTGCATCATTGACGACATGCATCTTGTTGATTTTAAAGTAAGGATTACGGGCAGCGGAACCGAGGCCGTGACACGCGTTGTGATCGACAGCCAAGACGGGTCTGGGCAGCAGTGGTCCACGGTTGGGGTGTCTGCAAATATAGTCGACGCGAGTTTTGAAGCGCTGACTGATGCGATCAATTGGAAGTTATTGCGCGACGCTGCGAAGGTCGTATAGCAAATGGCCCGCCGAAATGGCGGACCGTTTAAACGATTAAATTAGTCGTAGAGGCTCCAGATCCATTCGCGGGTTGCTTGGCGCACCCATGGGTCTTTGTTGTTCACCAATTTGCGTTTGTCTGCTTCGCTCAGGTGGTCGTATTGCTGCGCAAGGTCGGTTTGGCCCGAGCGGATCAATTCGCGTTCAATCGCGTCAGTGGAGTTGTTTTGACCAGCAGAGGCCGTCGTTGCAAGCACGAGAGCAGTAGCTGTTGATACAATAAGTGTTTTCATCTGAGACGTCCTTTTGATTGTTTCGATCTGATTGAGGTAGAGCGGTTTGGGTCAAAGGGAAAAGGATCGCGATAGCGTTTTCGTGAGGTGCGGTTCGCAATTTCCGCGATGTAACCTTGACGTTACTTTTTCAAATCTCTAAATGTAACGCTTAGGTTACACACAGGAGACACCCAATGGCGTGGATTATTTTGCTCATTTCTGGACTGCTAGAGGTCGTTTGGGCCTCGGCGATGAAGGCGTCTGATGGATTTACGAAGATGGGGCCGAGCATTTTGATGGGGGTCACGGCGTTTATCGGGTTTTGGCTGCTGGGCTATGCGATGAAACACCTTCCGCTTGGCACGGCCTATCCTGTCTGGGTCGGGATCGGGGCGGTTGGTACGTTTATTTTCGGCGTTTTTTGGTTCGGTGAACCTGCAAGCCCGCTGCGCGTCGCCTCTGTGTCATTGATCATTGCGGGTATCATCGGCCTGAAGGTTGCCTCATGAGCGGTGAGGGGTTGGTTCGCCTGCGCGGCTGGTTGATGGGATTTGCGGGGCTGGTGTGCTTGGCTTACGGGGTGTTGGCGGTTGCCACAGGCCTGCCTAATCCCATGCCGATTTTCATTCCTGGACTTGCAGGTGTGGCAGCCACAATCGGGATCTATTTGGCGTTTTGGCAGGCGGGGGCAGCATCGCGCAAAGCAGCTTCGGATGAGATGTTTGCACAAGAAATGAACGGTGCGGTTAAGGTCGGGTTTTGGGTTGGGATTTTCCTGTTTCCTGCTTTTGCCCCGTTTTTGATGTTGGGCTGGACCTCGTTCGAAGTGGCCTTTGCAGCCATTGGGACACTGATGGCAGCAACATATTTACTGACCTTTGCGGTGTCCACGCTGCGGGGGCTGTGATGGCGGGATTGCGCAATCATCTAAAAGAGTTGCGCAGCGCAGCTGGGCTGACGCAGGCGCAATTGGCGGCGGCTGTGGGTGTGTCGCGCAAAACGATCAATACGATTGAAAATAGGGTGTTTGTCCCGAGCACCATCCTAGCGTTGCAAATTGCAGCTGTGTTGGGTGTTTCGGTGCACGACGTCTTTGAATTAGAGAAAGAATAGGTACGTGGATTTGCTTTTGAAAGTTCTGCGGTTCGCCGCGATGTCTGGTGTGATTTACGTCCTGATTGCTGGGGCTTTGATCCTCTCGCAATGGCCAAATGGCAAGATTGAGGGCGAAGGGTTGGCATTCGATCGCATGACCTTGGATCATGAGGCCATTGCGCCAGATCGGTTTACGGCGCGTGATGGGACACAGATGAATGTCCGCGTTCGTGATGGCGCGGGGCCGCTGGTTGTGATCGTCCATGGATCGGGCGGGCATGGCGTCGCCTATGATTGGCTCGCCGAACACATTGCGAAAACGGGCGCACAGGTGGTGTTGCCTGATTTACGAGGGCATTTTGGCGGGGACGGACCACGCGGGGATGTCAGCTATATCGGGCAATATGAGGATGATTTGGCGGATTTGATTGGCCAGTACCGATCCGAAGGGCAGAAGGTTGTGATGGTCGGGCATTCTTCTGGCGGTGGATTGGTCACGCGGTTTGCGGGGGGCGAACATGGAGAGGTGTTGGATGGGGCAGTGCTGATGGCTCCGTTTTTGAAGCATGATGCGCCCACAAATAAACAGGTCGGTGACGGTTGGGCGCGGCCTTTGGTTCGGCGTTTGATTGGCCTTTCGATGTTGAATGGTATCGGGGTCACCGCCGCCAATGGGCTGACGGTGATGGAGTTTAAATTGCCAGACAGCCCCATAGCAGAGACAATGACAGGGGCGTATTCTTATCGGTTGAATACGTCTTTTGCGCCGCGCAGCGATTATTTGGCGGATGTGGCCGCGCTGCCAAAGTTTCAGGTGATTACTGGGGCGGATGATGAAGCGTTTAAGGCTGCGGAATTTGAACCCTTGATGTCTGATGTGACGGACAAAGGCAGTTATTACGTTTTGGATGGTGTTTCGCATTTGGATGTGTTTTTGAACCAACACGCGGCTGAGTTGATCGCGGAGTTTGTGAACGGGGTCTAAATGGCAAACGATCTGTCCCAAGATATTGCGCTGTGTGCGCAGACGGTTCGGACCAGCGATCCAGATCGTTTTTTAAGCGCAATGACGGGAAGTGGCGCGGCGCGCGATGCGTTGATGGTGCTTTATGCATTCAATGTGGAAGTATCCCGTGCGCCTTGGGTTACGGCCGAACCGATGATTGCTGAAATGCGCCTGCAGTGGTGGTTCGATGCGATTGAAGAGATCTATGACGGAGGCGATGTGCGCCGCCATCAGGTTGTGACTCCGCTGGCTGCGCTGGTGCGCCAAAAGGGGCTGCGCCGCGATTGGTTGGACGGACTTATTCAGGCACGCCAGTGGGACATTTACAAAGAACCGCACGGCGATCAGGCCGCGCTTGATGGGTATTTGGCAGCGACGGGT
>CALLAV010000301.1 GCA_938001995.1 uncultured Amylibacter sp.
CCGCATGATTTCCCACTCTAGTGTCAAACCAGAGTTTTCGAAAACCCTTTTTCTGACCATTTCTCCTAAATTTTCTAAATCTGCGGCAGATGCGCCACCTTTGTTGATCATAAAGTTCGAATGCATCTCGCTCATCTGCGCACCGCCAATGGACGCGCCGCGCAAACCTGCGTCGTCAATCACCTTCCACGCCTTCAAATCATGCACGTCATCGGCCTGCCCTGTTGACGAAAACCCCGCAGGGTTGCGGAAGGTGGACCCACAGGACCGTTCCTTCGTCGGCTGGCTCGCCTCACGCTTGGCCAACGCATCTTCCATCTTGGCCTCAATCGCCGCAGGCTCACCCGCTGTGCCTTGCAACAGAACAGAGGTCAGGATCATGTCGTCAGGAATAGTTGTTGAGCGGTAGGCAAACCCCATGTCGTCCTTGCTCAGCGTCACAATCTCACCCTGCCGCGTCACTGCTTGCGCTTCCACAAACACATCCGCCGTATATACCCCGTAACAGCCCGCATTCATCTTGGCAGCACCGCCAACCGCACCGGGAATAGTTCGCAAAAACGCCAAATCCGTACCCGCCTGCGCCGCCTTGCGTGCCACGTGAGCATCGAGCGCACCAACACCTGCCCGCACACGATTATCGCCGAGCACTTCAATCCCGTTGAACCCGCGCCCAAAGCGGATCACCACTCCGTCGATCCCTCCATCGCGGATAATCAGGTTTGAACACACCCCAATCGGGAACACGGAGATAGATGGGTCAAGATCGCGCAAAAACGCCCGCAAGTCATCCAAATCCGCAGGTTGAAACAACACATCCGCAGGGCCGCCCACACGCAGCCAACTCAGCCCGGACATATCGTGATCAAAGGAAAGCGTGCCACGTACGTCAGGCAGGTTTAACTCAGTCATGTTTCGGCTCACTCTGGAAATTCGTCTGCTCGAACGGGTCTTTTGGAATACGAAACCCGACTTTGCGCAACCCAATACGCCCGATGTAGTAAAACGGCCAGCGCATAATGGACCCAACGCCAAGCGCGAACATAATTGCCAAGAACGGGTTCGCTGCAATCCACAGATAGGGCAGTAACGGGAATAGCAGCACCAACAACAACAGTGCGCAGGGTGGATGATAGGGGCGCGGCAAAAACGCGACCACGCTGCCGATCACAATCCACAACGCGGCAAAGACCACCGCAGAAAATAACCCTATTTCAAACACATGTGCTCCTATTTATATAAATCAAACTTCGGCCCTTCAAACGCCTCGCGCCGCCATTTGGCGCGAAAGTACCGCCCGACATATACGATGGGCCAACGCAGAAACGATGCCACACCGCCCAAAAACATCACGCAGATGAACGGATTACCCGCAATCCATAGGTATGGAACCAGCGGGATCAGCAGCACAAGCAACAGTAACGCACCTGGTGGAATGATCTGCTTGGGCGACAAAGCAATCGCCGTGGCGATGCTAATCCAAGCCGCGGCAAAAATAATGGCAGAGGTCAGCCCGACCGCCACTATCCTAGAACTTTTGGCAAATTGTTGGCCCAGGCACTGATTGTACCTGCCCCCAAGCAGACCAAAAGGTCCCCTGGGCCACAATGTTCCCCTACGAACTGCTGTAATGCGGCCTCGTCTGCCACAGCTACAGCCTGCCTATGGCCGTGGGCCGTCAGCCCCGCCACCAAACTGTCCCGATCTGCACCTTCAATCGGGTCTTCACCCGCTGCATAGATATCGGTAATTCCTACAACGTCCGCGTCATTGAAACACGAACAAAACTCTTCAAACAAATCGCTAAGACGCGAATATCTATGCGGCTGATGAACCGCAATGACGCGGCCTTTGGTGGCTTGCTTTGCCGCAGACAGCACAGCCGTAATTTCAACAGGGTGATGGGCGTAATCGTCGATAATGGTCACGCCATTAACTTCGCCCACACGGGTAAATCGGCGGTTAACACCGCCAAAGTTTTTCAACGCCTCGCGGATTTCATCCACTTTCATGCCCAAATGACGCGACACAGCAATCGCCGCCAGCGCGTTAGATACGTTGTGATCCCCGGGCATCGGCAGAACCATTCCTTCGATCATTTTATCTTCGTTTTGAAGATACACATCAAAGAACGCCTTCCCGTCATCATAGCGCAAATTATCCGCGCGAACGTCGGCCTGACGGTTGAAACCATAGGTCACAACCCGTCGATCCCCAAGCCGCCCAACCAGTGCCTGAACCTCTGGATGATCCGTGTTGCAGATCGCCACGCCATAAAACGGAATGTTCGAAACAAAGGTGTAAAACGCCTCTTGCAGCACATCAAACGTGCCGTAATGTTCCATATGTTCTGGATCAATGTTGGTCACAACCGCAATGGTCGCAGGCAAACGGTTGAATGTGCCGTCACTTTCGTCGGCCTCGACCACCATCCATTCGCCCTGCCCCATACGCGCGTTCGATCCATAGGCATGGATGATCCCGCCGTTGATCACAGTGGGGTCAATCCCGCCAGCATCAAGCAACGTGGCAACCATTGTTGTCGTCGTGGTTTTCCCATGCGTCCCCGCAATCGCCACGTTGGATTTCAACCGCATCAACTCGGCCAGCATTTCCGCACGGCGCACAATAGGCAGACCCCGCGCGCGCGCTGAATCCAGCTCTGGATTGCCGGGCTTAATCGCGGATGAGATCACCACAACCTCGGCGTCTTCCAAATTCTCGGCCATCTGCGGAAACGAAATCCGCGCACCCATATCGGCCAAGCGATCGGTAATCTTGGACGGGCGCAGATCAGATCCCTGTACCGTGTACCCGTGATTGATCAGAACTTCAGCAATCCCCGACATCCCAATGCCGCCAATGCCGACAAAGTGGATCGGACCAAGCTGTGTTGGGAGCTTCGTTGCTGCGTTCATCTTTATTCTCCTGCCAAGCCAGCAACCAGATCCGCCAGATCCTTCGCTGCCTCTGGCTTGCCTGTTGTCAGGGCCGCATTTGCCATCTGCAATGCACCCTCTTCATCGCTTAAAACGGTTTGAATGTGTTGGGCCAAATCCTCTGCTGTCAGCTGGCTCTCGGGGATAACAATCGCCGCGCCCGCACTTGCCAGCCCCTTGGCGTTGGCGGTTTGCTCGTCCCGAATGGCAATGCCCAGCGGGATCAAAATGCTCGGTCGACCGATGATGGAAATATCCGCAACCGTGGATGCACCAGAGCGCGTGATTACCAACTGACATTCAGACATGCGCGCAGGCACATCATCGAAAAACGGCTGCACATCCGCCAGCACACCCGCCGCCACATAGGCCGCGACTGTGTCGTCATGATCCTCGGGC
>CALLAV010000302.1 GCA_938001995.1 uncultured Amylibacter sp.
GCAGGGTAAAATCTCGCTCCTCTTCCTCGCTGCACTTTGGATCATGATCATTGCCGCACGCGCAGGTGTGTCAGGTGTGAGTATCTCCAAGGTACACGCCGCCTACTCGCTTGGGGCCAGCAAAAGTCAGTTGTTGACCAAAGTCATCCTGCCAAACTCCTTGCCTGAAATCTTCACAGGCGCACGGGTTGCCATGGGTGTCTGTTGGGGCACAGTGGTTGCGGCCGAACTGGTTGCTGCGGAAAAAGGGGCCGGTAAAATGATTATCGCCGCCTCCAAATTCCAGCTCACCGACATCGTGATCATCGGCATCATCATCATCGGCGTCATCGGTCTGGGCATCGACGTCCTGATGCGCATGGTCGAAAACAAGCTGGTGCCTTGGAAAGGCAAAGGCTAATCGTCTTAGCCAACCGAAATTCAAAAGGGCCGCTCAATTGAGTGGCCCTTTTTTCATGGTTGTGCTCAAAGTCACATTATTCTTACAAAACACATGCAAATGACCATGTACCTGAACATATAAACAAGAAAGTCATACTTTATGCCCGTATATTTAGACGAAGATATGGTCGCAACAGATCCCAGCGAAATCCGGTTTCCCCATCTTCTTTTGTGCGCAGGTGTTGTCTGCCTAATGAGCGACGATAGCGTCATTGGTGGTCATATCTCTGGCAGTTCAACTGAGGATGCAGTCCTCGCAGAAATGGCTTTGCAAATCGGAAACAGCGCAGCCAATCCGGCGGCCCTGTACATTGTCACAGACATCGCCGAGCACTTTCGGTTCAGCCGTTTGTCCTTCACAGAAAAAGCAGCCGCGCTAAATTATGTTGGTGACATCAGAATTGTCGATTCTGGCCCCATTCAAAATGGCAACGGTGTCTTTGCCCGCATTCTTGGAATTGCAGGAACAGGGGGATGTCAGGTTTTCGTAGAACCCAATGAAGATGCTGAACCTTACGCCATGACAATGCGCGCAAATTATTTGGGCACGCCCATTTTGTTGGCAAACAACGCGGGCGCCTCGACATCTCCACGCTTTGTTAAAACAGGCGACTCCGCTGCCAGACCGGGAACCGCTATTCCGCTGAATGGTTTTATTACAGCACGCCGAAATTAATTTGATGTTCCATCGGTTAACCCCTTAAACATCACCAACGCATCCACATACCCTTCGCTTGGATGCTCAAACGCCTGTGGCAGTCGCCCAATCTCGTCAAACCCCAGCTTCTTCCACAGTCCAATCGCGCCCACATTTGTGGCCAGCACAAAATTGAACTGCATCGCGCGAAACCCCAACTCCACGGCCCGCACTTGCGATTGCTCGCACATGGCCCGCGCAATCCCACGCCCCTGCGCAGCGCTGGCGACCATGTACCCACAGTTACACACATGCGCCCCGCCACCTGCTTGGTTTGCTTTGATGTAATAGGTTCCCAGAACCACGCCGTCCTCGACCGCGACCCACGTTTCCTGTGGCGCATCCATCCAAATCCGACGTGCGCCTGTTTCATCCGTGTCAGGATCAATGGCATAGGTCGTGCCCACCGCAACAATCTCGTGGAAAATTGGCCAGATTTGCGCAAAATCCGCATCCGTTGTTTGTCGTATTTCGATCATTCTTAATTCTCCGTTCGAGTCTATTGTAGACTGGCAAGTCTGGATTGCCCCGACAACCCATGCCGCATATCTGCGAAACACCAGTTTCTGCTTCTATTCTGGCGCAATTTGGTATAATTATAAGTAATGAGACAATTGGTCTCATTATTCGACTAAATAGCAGATTTTAGGGGAACTGGATCCACCCGCTTGGCGAATTGGACCTAAGAAGACACCCCCGAATATCCGATAGGTGTTCTGCTGCCCAAAAGGACTGAAAAAATAATGTCGCGCTCTGCCTTTCTGTCTCAAACTGCTCCTGATTGCCCCGCGTCCCTTATTGCCCAAGCCGCCACAGGCCCCGCCCCGCGTGTTGCCATTGCGCGTGCTGGTGCGGAACTGCCGATGGTCGCCGCAAAAGACGCGACCGAAGCAGGCATTATGACGCCGATTTTTGTGGGCGAAGCAGATGCGATCCATGCTGAAGCAGAAAAACTAAACTGGGACATATCCGCCTTTGCGCTACACAATACAGAAGGTGAAGCAGACTCCGCCAACACCGCCGCCGCACTCTGTGGTGCGGATGAAGCGGACGTTCTGATGAAGGGTCATCTGCACACGGATATGTTTATGAAAGGTGTGCTGACGCGCGACAACGGCCTGCGCACCACTTCACGCCTTGTTCATGTGTTCCACATCACACCACCGGGCCGCGACGAACCCCTGCTGATTTCCGATGCTGCCGTGAACGTCACGCCCGATATCAAAACCCGCCAAGCCTGCACCCAAGCGGTCGTGGACCTCGCCCGTGCGCGGGGCATTGAACGTCCGAAGGTGGCATTCTTATCAGCCACTGAATCCGCAATCCCTTCTGTTCCTTCTTCTATGGAAGCACAGGAACTCTGCAATTGGGCGAAATCTGAAATCGACGGCGCTGAGTTTTCTGGCCCGCTCGCCATGGATCTAATCCTGTCCCAAGACGCCGTTGCCACCAAAGGTCTGACGAACGACCCTGTCGCAGGCCAAGCAGATTGCATCGTTGTGCCAGACATCGTGTCAGGCAACGCCATCTTCAAATCGCTCGTCTATATGGGCGGCGGCTGCGCTGGTGGCGTCGTGATGGGCGCCAAGGTTCCCGTCCTTTTGACATCCCGTGCCGATCCCCCCGCAGCGCGAATGGCTTCAGCCGCTTTGGCCGCCATTTTGACCCGAAATTAGGGACAGCATCCCAATCCATTCCTGCCATACTTTGGCAACCACGAACACATCCGAACCGGAGACCAGCCATGAACAAACACGTACAGCCAGATCTCGATACCTCGCCCAAAGTCTCTGACGAGATCCGCAAAACCACGTGTTACATGTGCGCCTGTCGCTGTGGGATTAACGTCCACATGGAAGGGGAAAAGGT
>CALLAV010000303.1 GCA_938001995.1 uncultured Amylibacter sp.
GAACTGCTCGACAAATAACTCAGTGCCCCAAAGAAGGGTGTGAGATCACCAATTTGCGTTTCAATTTCCGCCTGACGATCAAACCGCAGATCGGCCGATGCTCGCAGATAGTACAACTGATCCTCAAAGTTTTTCAGGCTAGGGCGGGACAGGTTCACGATGGTTTCATCCATGCCATCACCGACAAAGCTGATGCCGGCCGTGTTGTGCGCGACGGTGGAATCGACGCGGATGACGCTCATGATCTCGGCCAAAATTGCCGCTGATCTGGGATAAGCCCCCATTTTTTTGAACGTCTTCCATTGCCGTTCGGCGGTGCTGCCATTGCCTGATTCATACTTTACAGGCCGTGTCGGTGTGCCGTCCCAAAACCGCTGTGTTCCATCACGGGTAGTGATCAGCGCCGTACCAGCGTAGGGATTTCCAGAATACCCCTGCGGTCCTTGGGGACCCTGTGGTCCTTGCGGACCTTGGGGTGTTTGCGGCCCCTGTGGTCCTTGGGGGCCTTGCGGCCCTTGTGGTCCTTGCGGACCTTGGGGTCCCTGTGGCCCTTGCGGGGTAAAAACTGCCATCTTCCAATCTCCATTTTACAATAGGTTGATTGGAAATCCTCGCACCTCAGAAGTCAAATTTTCCCCGACGCTGTGCGATTTTTTCACGATTTTTTCACAAAATCCGCAAAAGACCTGCTAGAGTTACTACCAATGGGCGACCAAACGTAAGGGGCGTGCGGTCCATGAATACCATAAGGCGAAGTTGGGGACGTGGCGAAGTTGATCAAAATTCAGACGGTTGGACCTTTCAAAGTGATCGGACCAAACGACGAAGACTTGACCCCGAATGGCGCAAAAGCCTGCGCCTTGCTAGCAATATTGGCGCTAACGGACGGAAAATCGCGCCCCCGTCGTTTCCTTGAAGAAAAACTGTGGAGTGGGCGTGCGCCAGAACAGGCAGGGCAAAGCCTGCGCCAAGAACTTACACAAATTCGCCGTGCCTTTGGCGATCATGCAGAATGTTTTGTTGTAGATCGCGCAACCGCGCGACTCGACCCAGAGTTGGTGAGCGTCGATTTCGACGCACTTGATGCCACGTTTGAAGATGGGCGTGAGCTGCTAGAAGGACTGTTGGTACGCGATGCCGCTTTTGAAGCGTGGCTGACCGAAGTTCGCGGCGCTTTTACACGCCGCAAATCTGCCATTGAAGCGCGTCACAAAGGCCTGGTTTTGCGTACGAAGCCTGCAGCGGCAGGCGCAGGGGCGGAGGGAATTTTAAGCGATGTACTGGCCAATCAGATTGGTCAAAACATCGCTGAACAAGTCCGCGCGTGGCGTCATGTGAACGTGCGTATGGCGGAAACGGATCAAGATGCGGCTGAAATTGAAATTGACGCGCAAGTGGCCGAAGAAGATGGCCAAAGCCTTGCGTTTATTCGCCTGATTCATGCGGGAACAGGGCGCGTGTTACACACGCAAAAGGCACAGGTTGACGCAAGCTCGATGCGGGCAGCGACAGAAGATTTGCTGGCTGATGTCACGGTGGAAGCTGCTGAAAAGACCCTAGATGCTATGGCGAATGTGTTTCCGTCTGAACGTCCTGAACTGGCCTCTGCTGCGATGGCGCGGCGGGCGGTGCGCGAAATGGAAACCTTCGAAGCCAGCCGTTTGGACGTGGCGGAACGGTTGTTGCGCAGTGCCTTTGATATTGATCAGAACGGGTTATTTTTGGCGTGGCAAAGCCTGTTGAAAACCATCCAAATGACAGAGCTGCTGAGTACTGATGGGGCTGCTGATCTGGAAATGATCGACGCGTTAAACCGTAAAGCCATTGAAATGGACGGGGAAAATCCGTTGGTGCAGGCGCTTGTGAACCAAGTGCAAGTGTTGATGTTCACGGACCTTGGCGCGGCCAATGCAGCCGCTAGCACGCGGATTGATCCCAACCTTTCAGGCGCGTTTTCGATGTCGTCCATGGCCAGCGCGAACATGTGGGAAGGTGATACGGAAACCGCCTATGAGCTGACCAAAAAGGCGACAGCTTTGGCTGGGCGATCCAGTTTCCATCACTGGTGGGACACTTTCCATTGCATCAGCTGTATCGCCTCTGGGCGCTATGACGAAGCAATCAAATTCGGCGAATCTGCTGCCCGTGTGACCCCGAATTTCCGACCACCACTGCGCCATTTGCTTGCGCTTTATGCGCATATGGGGGAGCGCGAAAAGATGTGGGACATGGTTGCTGCGCTTAAACGGTTAGAGCCTGACTTCTCGCTTGATAAGTTCAAATTCGACGAAACCTACCCCGTGCGCACACTGCGTCGCGCCAATTTGCTGAATTTTAACACCGAAGCGCTTTAGCCTGCTTGCCTTTTCAGATTGTTGTGCAAAAGCTGGTCCCAAACAGGGAGACAGCACATGGCACTGGAAGACGCGGCGAAAGTTATCGACGAAGCCTTCACACGCGAAGACCTAAAAGGGAACGGGTTTGAAGCAACTTATGCAGGCGCGACATCGTTTCTACGCCGCAAATATACCAAGGATTTGACGGGCGTTGATGTAGCAGTGACAGGTATCCCGTTTGATTGTGCTGTGACCAACCGCCCGGGCACACGCTTTGGCCCGCGTGCCGTTCGCGAAGCCAGCACGCTGCAATCCCCAGATGCCCCCTACGGGTGGGATGTGGATCCAATGACGGAATTTAACGTTGTTGATTACGGCGATGTTGCCTTTGACCACGCCAAGATTTGGGAGTTTCCAAAAGCGTTGCAGACCCATATCGCGGGCATTTTGGCGACGGACACCGCCTGTTTATCCATTGGCGGTGACCACTATGTCAGTTACCCGATTTTGAAGGCCCATGCAGAAAAATACGGTCCGCTGTCCTTGCTGCATTTTGATGCGCATTCAGACACTTGGGCGGATGATGACCCTGATCGGATTGATCATGGGACGATGTTTTACAAGGCTGTGAAAGAGGGTTTGATTGACGTAGAACGCTCTGTTCAGGTCGGAATTCGTACCACAAATGAGGACAATTTAGGCGTCCCCACGATTGATGCACCTGAGGTGCATCGCATCGGCCCAGAAGCGGTGGTTGAGAAAATTAAAGGCATTTTGGGGGACCACCAAACCTATCTGACCTTTGACATTGATTGCCTTGATCCTGCTTTTGCCCCTGGAACGGGAACACCTGTTTGGGGTGGCTTGTCGAGCGGGCAGGCGGCCGCGATTCTGCGGGGATTGGCGGGGATCAACATTGTCGGCATGGATGTTGTCGAGGTTTCACCGCAATATGACGCAAGTGGAGCAACAGCCATCGCAGGTGCGCATGTAGCTGTGGAACTGTTGTGCCTTTGGGCGCATCGCCAGAAATTCGGAGCCTGACATGACCAATCAACCGATGGGTGGAAACGAAATGCCGCGCTTTGCGGGGCCTGGCACATTCATGCGCCTGCCTGCGGCGGAAACCGCCGAAGGGTTGGATGTGGGGTTCATCGGAATTCCGATGGACATCGGGACGAGTTGGCGATCTGGCACACGGTTTGGGCCCAAGGCCATTCGCGCTGAAAGCAATATGCTGCGCCCTTACAATATGTGGACCCGCGCAGCACCGTTTGACAGTTTGCAATGCGCAGATTTGGGTGATGTGCCGATCAATACGTTCGATTTGAAGGATTCGGTTCGCCGTATTACGGAATATTATGACGGCGTTTTGAAACACGATGTTATTCCCATGACGCTGGGCGGGGATCACACCTTGACCCTACCTGTGCTGCGATCCATTGCCAAAAAGCACGGGCCTGTTGCGCTGGTGCATGTGGATGCGCATGCGGATATTAACGAACACATGTTTGGCGAGGAAATTGCCCACGGCACGCCGTTTCGCCGCGCCCATGAAGAAGGCCTTTTGCAAGACGACAAGGTGTTTCAAATCGGGCTGCGCGGCACGGGGTATGCGGCGGATGACTTTGACGAAGCGCGGCGATGGGGCTTTACCGTGATCCAAGCCGAAGAGATTTGGCATCAATCCCTGACCCCGCTGGCCGCACGCATTCGCGAGCACATCGGCGATACGCCCTGTTACATCACCTATGATATCGACAGCCTTGACCCTGCTTACGCGCCCGGTACCGGGACGCCAGAAATCTGCGGGTTGACCCCACCCCAAGCGGTGGAGTTGATCCGCGGATTGCAGGGATTGAACGTTGTTGGGGCCGATCTGGTTGAGGTTTCACCGCCCTATGATCCGAGCGGCAATACCGCGCTGGTTGGGGCCAATATCCTTTATGAAATGCTGTGTATTTTACCGGGTGTAAAATCTGGCGACTGAACCTACGAACTTCAAAGAATAATGGGAAAAACAACATGAAAGCAGCGGTTTGCCGTGAATTTGGCGCGGATCTGAGCATTGAAGAGATCACGCTTGAGGCCCCCAAACGGGGGCAGGTGCAGGTGAAGCTAGAGGCCTGTGCCATTTGCCATTCCGATATTTTCGCCCAA
>CALLAV010000304.1 GCA_938001995.1 uncultured Amylibacter sp.
ACAGGCGCATGGCTGCGTCGGGTGCGGTGATTGCGAGGAGTTCTGTGCGGGCGGCGGCTGGATCGCAGTGGTACAGGGCGGCGCGGTATTTGGCGGTGAGGTCAGTCATGCCGCGGTCCATGTATCTGGGGTTTTTGGGTAGTTGATCGCGCGGAACGGAGGAAAGTCTGCGTAGCGGTTTTCGCGTTGCTCGGTCGTTTCGTTTGGCGAAGCACCCGCTTTAAGCAGAGTGCCACGTGGATCGACATAGCTTGAGATTGTGCGTTTTGGGTCGGGTGACCACGTGAGGTTAAAGCAGGCGAGTTTGGGGAAGAACCAGATGGCGGAATAGGGGATGTGGTCGTGCATCCACCACGCCAAATCGCGCCAGTCGCGGCGTGGGTTCGGGTGATCGCCGTATTGATCGGCGAACCAAGGGACGACGACAGAAACGCACGCACCGATGTTGCCTTCGTCATCGCGGTAATCCCACATACGTTGCGCTTTGTTCGCATGATTGTGGGAGCAGTTGAGTTTGTTATCGTTGCCGTATTGGTTCAACGTCGGGGAGCGGTAGCCTGATCGGATCGCCAGTGGGCCGAAGGTTTCGACCATAGGATCGAGCAGGTTTTGCGCAAGGCCACGTCCCGCCTCGATCATCGTGTCGGGATCATCGGGGATGTTTGGGATGCCGTGAAAGGCAGAGATTTCGGAATAGAAAAAATCCCGCATGAAAAAGTAGCGGGATAGGCGTACGCGCCCCAAAGTCTCGAGAGACCACATGGATTTTGGGGCGCGTTTGGTCATTATTCGGCGGCGTCGCGGTAAGGTGCGCCTTCGCCGTAAGGCACGTTGATGCCACCGTAACGGCGGACGCGAACGTTGCATTGTTCGGCGTGGCCGACGAAGCCTTCTAGCATACACAAACGCGAGCCGTATTCGCCCATGAGGGTCGCGGCTTCGTCTGTGGTGATTTTTTGATAGCTGTGGGTCTTGAGGTATTTCCCGACCCAGAGGCCACCTGTATAGCGGCCCGCTTTTTTGGTGGGCAGCGTGTGATTGGTGCCGATGACTTTATCACCGTTGGACACGTTGGTGCGTGGCCCAAGGAACAGCGCGCCGTAGCAGGTCATGTGCTCCAAGAACCAGTCGTCGCGGTCGGTCATGACTTGGACGTGTTCTGACGCAATGTCATCTGCAACCGTGAGCATTTCATCGTAGGTGTCACACAGGATGATTTCGCCGTATTCCTCCCAGCTGACTTTGGCGGTGTCTGCTGTGGGCAGGATCGTCAGGATGCGTTCGATTTCGGCCATTGTGTCCTCGGCCAGTTTCTTGGAGTTCGTCAGCAAAACAGAAGGCGAGTTATAGCCGTGTTCGGCTTGGCCAAGCAGATCTGTCGCGCAGAGTTCGCCGTCTACCGTGTCATCCGCGATGACCATGGTTTCGGTGGGGCCTGCAAACAAGTCGATGCCGACGCGGCCAAAGAGTTGGCGCTTGGCTTCGGCCACAAAGGCGTTGCCAGGACCGACGAGCATGTGGACGGGGTCGATGGTTTCAGTGCCAAGCGCCATGGCGCCGATGGCTTGGATGCCGCCCATGACGTAAATCTCATGTGCGCCGCCAAGGTGCATGGCTGCGATCACGGCGGCGTTTGGTTTGCCTTTGAACGGTGGCGTGCAGGCGATGATGCGTGGCACTTTGGCGACCGAAGCCGTGGCAACGGACATATGGGCGGAGGCGACCATTGGGAACTTACCGCCGGGGACATAACAGCCGACGGATTGTACCGGGATGTTTTTGTGACCAAGGATCACGCCAGGCATTGGTTCGACCTCGATATCCAACATGCTGTCGCGCTGGGCTTGGGCAAATTGGCGGACGTTTTCTTGGGCGAATTTAATGTCGGCTAGTTCACGTTCCGTCAGCGATGCGATCAGGGCGTCGATTTCGTCTTGGGACAGCTTGAAGGACGCGGGGGAGTAGTTATCGAATTTTTCCGACAATTCGCGCACAGCGGCGTCGCCACCTGTTTCGATCTGTTTCAGAGTAGATTCCACAATCGCGCGGGTCTTTGCATCGTCGTCAGCGCGGGCTTCGGCAGAGCGGGCGGTTTTGAGGTAAGTGATGGCCATGATGTGCGTCCTGTCGTTTGAATTAGTTTGGGGCGGGGGGTGTTTTTTCGCCGCGATCAAAGGCTTCCCAGCCTTCGCCGTTGAAGACGTCGACGCCAAGCTGGGCGAGCACATGGGGGAAGTCCACCATGACCCAATTGTCCACAATTTTGCCGTCCACGACTTTCCAGAAATCCATGTAGCGGATCTCAATACGTTTGCCGCTGGCTTTCACCCCCATGAAATCGCCGCCGTGGGTTGCTTCTTGGCGGCCAAAGGCGGCGGCCCATTCACCCATGTAAAGGCGGGCTTCGTCCACGCAGGTTTTGTCGTGAAACGCGGCTTGGAACGGTTTTTGCCAGTTGTTCTGAAACTCGCGAATGCCTTCTTTTGACCCGCAGCCAGTGTTGCCCATCCAGCGGAAGGTTTCAGAGAAAAAGTCGCCAATATCTGCGATGCGATGGTCGTTCAAACCATCAACCATGCCTTCGATAACCGCGCGGGTTTCTGCGGTTTTGGACATGTCTGTGTCGCGGCTAAGCACAGCCTGTTCGGGGCGGGAGCCTTTCATTGGGCACCTTTCTTAGATAGTTTTAGGTCCGCCGATTAGATCGACGGGACAAGATCGAGTTATGCGAGGCGTTCACCCGAAGTGGCGTCAAACGCGTGGCAGATGCTGCTTGGAACGGAAACTTTGACCATTTCACCAATCTCGGCGCGGAAATCTTTGTGCGCCTTTACGGACACCAATTCTCCGCCAGCCTTGAACGTCACCATTGTTGCGTCGCCAAGCAGTTCCATCGTGTAAACGGGCGCTTCGATTTGGGCTGTGCCGTCTGTCAGTTCTGCGTCTTCGGCGCGGAAGCCAAGGGTCATTGGGCCATCTGGGGCCGTGATTCCAGAAATGGTTGTGTTTTCAGCGGTGAACGTGCCGCCTTTGACGGAGCCGTTCATCAGGTTCATAGCGGGTGAACCGATAAAGCTGGCGACAAAGGTGTTGGCGGGGTTGTCGTAGATATCGGTTGGTGTGCCGACCTGTTGTACGATGCCTGCTTTCATCACCACAACACGGTCGGCAAGGGTCATCGCCTCGATCTGGTCGTGTGTCACGTATACGGTTGTGACTTTCAATTCGTGCGAAAGGTTTTTGATTTGCGCGCGGGTGGATACCCGCAGTTTCGCATCAAGGTTGGACAGCGGTTCGTCCATCAGGAACACATTGGGTTCGCGCACAATCGCACGGGCAAGAGCCACACGCTGGCGTTGGCCGCCAGAGAGTTCAGCAGGTTTGCGATGCAAGAAATCGTCGAGCTCTACCATCGCGCTGGCACGGCGAACTTTTTCATCGTGCAAAGACGCATCCACTTTGCGCACCATCAGTGGGAAGCGGATGTTGTCGTAGACATTCATGTGTGGGTATAGCGCGTAGGATTGGAACACCATCGCCACGTCGCGGTCTTTGGGATCAAGGTCGTTGACCACTTTGCCATCGATGATGATTTGGCCTTCTGTGATATCTTCAAGACCCGCAATCATGCGCATGGTTGTGGTCTTGCCACAGCCCGACGGGCCGAGGAGCACCAGAAATTCTTGGTCTGCGATAGTCAGGTCGAAGTTATCGACGCCAACAAAGCTGCCCCAACGTTTGGACAGGTTCTTAAGTTGAATTTCGGCCATGATGCGCCTTTCGGAATCGGAATGAAGCTGACAATCTGAAAAACACTAGACTCCGGAATGGGGCTAGGGCAAGAGTTTTTTGCAAACGTATGCAAAACACGGGGAGAGCAAGCTATGAAAGTCGACGCGCATCATCATTTATGGGATTTGGACGCGGTGCAGTATCCGTGGCTTATGGAAGACGCGGTTCGGTTTTTTGGGGATCCAAAGCCGATAGCGCGAAACTATCTGCTGGCAGAGTATGCGACGGACGCGCGGACACAGGGGTTTGAGGCATCGGTACATATCCAAGTGGGGGCCGCTGATGGCATGGCCGAAGCCAAATGGGTGGATATGGTGGCGGAACGCTCCACCAATTGGCCGATGGTGCAGGTGGTTTTCTGTGATCTGACCGCGCCTGATGTGATTGTCCAGCTTGACCGATTTGCGGCGATGGACAGTGTGGTAGGCGTGCGTCAGATCGTGGGCCGAGCGCCCGAAGAAGACGCGAAAACCGGGACGAATGACCTGTTGGACAACCCTGATTTTGTCAAAGGGCTGCACGCGGCGGCGGCACGTGGGTTGTCGTTTGATTTGCAACTGATCCCAGAATTGATGCCCCGTATGGCGGAGGTTCTGGTGCAGGTGCCTGATTTGAAGGTAGCACTCTGTCACGCGGGGTCGCCGCATGATCGCAGTACGGATGGACTTGGCAAATGGGCCGAGAATTTGCGGCATCTTTCCGCTTTGCCCAATGTATGGTGCAAACTGTCAGGGCTCGGCATGTTTGATCACAACTGGACGCCGACCAAGATCAAGCCGATTGTCCAGCAGGTCTTGGCGCAATTTGGGGCGGATCGGGTGATGTTTGGCTCAAACTTTCCAGTGGACAGTTTGAGCAGCGACTATCAAACTCTGGTCAGCGCCTATCGGGAATTGATCCCTGCGGGCGATCAAGATGCGGTGTTCGGGGGGACGGCCAGCGCGTTCTATTTTAACAGGAGAGACTGATGGCAGAGTTCACAGGGCCAGAGATTTGCGCAAAGCCAGCACGGGATGTGGTGGAGATGTTGCGCCGCAAAGAGGTGTCACCAAAAGAGCTGCTGGATGCGTCCTACGAACGAATGGATCAGGTGGGCGAGGTGGTGAATGCCACGGTTATTCAATGCCGCGAGCGGGCCTATGCGCAACTCGATAGCGTTGGGGATGCGGACCCGAATGAGCCGGGATGGCTCGGTGGATTGCCCATTGGCATCAAGGATCTGAACGATGTGAGTGGGGTGAAAACCACTATGGGGTCTTGGGGCCTGCGCGACAATATCGCGGCGGCGAGCAGCCCGTTGGTGGAAATGATAGAGTCCCGTGGTGGGATCACAACGGGTAAGACGAACTCGCCCGAATTTGGGGCGGGTGGGAACACGTTCAACGATGTTTTTGGCTATACACGGAACCCTTGGGATACGTCGAAAAACGCGGGCGGTTCGTCGGGTGGCGCTGCGGCGTCACTGGCTGTGGGGGAGACATGGTTAAGCCACGGCTCAGACCTCGCGGGCAGTTGCCGCACCCCTGCGGGGTATTGCGGTGTGGTTGGGTTGCGGCCCTCCCCCGGGCGCGCGGGTGGTGGGCCCGGTCCTGCTGCGTTTTTGAACGAAGGCATCAGCGGGCCATTGGCGCGCGATGTAGAGGATTGCGCGTTGTTCTTGGACAATATGGCGGGTTTTGATCCGCGCGTTCCGCTGAGCCTAGAGGCGCCTGCGGTGTCGTTTCAGGATGCGTTGAAGCAGGAGAAAAAGAACATTCGGATCGCGTTTTCGGAGGATCAGGGTGGCTTTGCCCCTGTTGAACGCGAAGTCCGCGATATCTTGTCAGGCGCGATGAAGATCGCCGAGAAATCGGGCATGACGGTCGAGGAAGGCTGTCCAGAAATGCCCGCGCTATACGACAGCTATGTTGCGCTGCGCGGCATGCATTATGGGGCGGTGAATAATTTTGTGCCTGATTTTGTGAAGGAGCATTTCAAAGCCACGTTGCAAGAAAACATTGATGTGGGGGTTCAGCAAACGAGCCACGATATCTATCTTGCGCAGCGGGGGCGGACCGAAGTGTATCAACAGATGCGGGTGTTTCTGAACGATTTTGATGTGCTGGCGATTCCCGTTGTCGGGCTGGAACCTGGACCAATTGAACAGGAATGGCCGCCCGTTGTGGACGGGGTTGAAATGCCCGATTATGTGGACTGGCTGCGGTTTTCATTCCTTGCCACCACGGCGGCATTGCCAGCACTGGCGATGCCTGCGGGGTTCACGAAATCAGGGATGCCGATTGGCATTCAGCTGATTGG
>CALLAV010000305.1 GCA_938001995.1 uncultured Amylibacter sp.
AAAGTCCCAAAAATCCACTGTTGCAACGAATCTGACTATGTGTACTGTATACAGTATACGACGGAGTGGGGAGAACGCTTCGTTTCACCAACTAGGGAGATTTCGAATGCAACTTAAGAAAACAATGTTTTCAACGGCAGCATTGAGCGCGCTTTTGCTTAGCTCGGCTGCTTTTGCGGATATCAAAGTCGGCTTTATCGGGTCATTGTCATCGGACACGGGCCTGTCCACGCTGCGTGGTGCGGAAATCGCGATTGAAGAGCTGAACGCCAAGGGTGGCGTGATGGGCGAGAAGATTGTTCTGGTCAAAGCTGATACGGGCGAAGACGTGACCGAAGGCGTAAAAGCCTATGAATTCCTCGCGGAAACCGAAGAGGTGGATTTTATCATTTCAGGGTCAATCGATGATGTGTCCTTAGGCTGGTTGCCACGGATGCAGGAATTCCAAATCCCGACGCTTGATACTTGGACGTCTTACATCGGCATCATTGATATGGTGGTCGAAGATCCTGAAACCATGGCACCGTATTTCATGAACATTGCCTCGGATGAGGCTTTGGCCACGCTTTACATCAACTTTGGCGCGGATGTGCTGAAGAAGGAAATGGGCTGGGAAAGCGTTGTTATCTTGGCCGAAGACACAGCCTTTGGTGGCGCGATCACAGGTCTGGTGACAGAGGCGCTTGGCCCTGTTGCGGGGATCGAGGTCAAAGAAATCATCACCTATGACATCAACACGAACGACTTTGCGCCGCTGTTCTCGAAAGCAGAGGCTTCTGGTGCAGACTTCATCTATCAAGTGTCTTCTGTGAACTCTCAGGTGATTTCCAGCCAATATGTGAAGCTGCAAGTGCCCATGGGCATGACAGGCGTGAACGTGTCCGCACTCGGTATGGAATACTGGGAAGACACGGGCGGACAAGGGGGCGGGATTTCCACATTGTCGCCTGTTCCATCCGTTGGCTTCGCACTCGACCCGACATCAGAGGCGTTTGTCAAAAAGTATCAGGCCAAATACAAATCACGCCCGATCATGCCACACTTTAACGGGTTCAACGCCTATTACGGTGTGCAGCAAGCCATGGCAGCCGCCGAAGAAGCAGGCGGTTTTGGCGATGTAAAGAAATGGTCTGCGGCCATGGAAAAGCAGGACCTGATCTTGAAGAAAGACGACAAACTCGTTCTGCGCTACGGCTTTTGGGACAAGGACACGGTGGAGCCTGTGACGGGTCGGACCTATCCGCACAATGCGTTGTTTGACCTGACCGCACCTTACGAAGATGCGGCCCCGTCCATGGTGGTTGTGCAGTGGAAGGAAGACGGCAGCGTTGGGGTGGTCTATCCGCCCGAGTTTGCAACAACGAAGTTCACACTCCCAAGCTGGGTTAAGAAGTAAGAAACCTGACGGCGGCGCGGATCACGTGCCGCCGTTTACCTATTCTCCGACAGGCATGATAATATGACGCAAATCCTGATCCAAGGACTGCTTTTGAGCGGGCTATACGCATTGATTGCGATGGGCTTTACGCTGATTTTCAGTATCGGGCGTATCCTGAACCTTGCCTACGGAGCGTATCTGCTGATTGGCGGATACACATATTTCTATGTCGCGCAGACGCTGGGAATGCCCAAGATTGCAGGGGTTCTGCTGGCCGCGATCCTGGGCTGCGTGATGGGCTTGTTGAAATATCGCTTGCTGGTAAAGCCGCTGAAAGGCGACCATGTGGCGGTTGAGATATCCTCGCTGATCCTTGCCGTGGTGTTGCAAGCGGGTGTGGTTTTGCTGTTCGGTGACAGTTCCAAAATCCTGCTGCCCATTATTCCTGGTGTGGAACGTATAGGCGGCGCGGCCATCCCGTATTCGAACCTGTTTGCCGCGGTGGCAAGCTGGGTGATCCTGATCTCGCTCTATCTGTTTGTGCGCAAAACCCATACGGGGCGGGCCATGCAAGCGGTGTCGATGGACCCAAAGGGCGCGGCCATTTCTGGGATTGATGCGGATCGGATCAATATGATCACTTGGGGGATTTCGGGCACGCTTGGCGCTGTGGCGGGTGTGTTCTTTGCCAGTTACACGCAGCTGTATCCCGGCATGTGGGTGGCGCCCCTGATCATTGCCGTAGCGGTTGTTATTGTGGGCGGCATTGGGTCGATAATCGGTACACTGATTGTCGCACATATTATCGGATTTATGGAGGTTATGACCTCTGCCTTTATCGCACCCGAATTGCGCGGGGTGATGACCATGGTGCTGATCATCGCGGTTCTGATCTTACGGCCCAAGGGCCTCTTTGGTCGAGAGGAGCTGTAGCCATGGGTTTGCGTTGGTATCACTTTGCCGCTTGGGCGGCCTTTGTCGGGTTCATGTTTTTGCTGCCAGAAATGGTGTCCAAGGGGACGCTGCGGATCATCATTTTCGCGAACTTTCTAGCAGTTTTTGCCATCAGTTGGGACGTGCTGTCTGGGCGGACAGGGTATGTGAGTTTTGGGCATCCGTTTCTGATCGGGATTGGGGCCTATACCACTGCCATTTTAACGAAACGCTTTGACGTACCTGTCGAGATTTCTATTCCGATTGCGGTGTTTGTGACCATGATTGGTGGGCTGATCGTTGTCCTGCCAGCACTGCGGATCAAGGGCAGTTACTTCGCGCTAATCACGCTCGCCTATATGGAGCTGATCTATCAACTGGTCCAAGTGGTACGCCCTGATCTGACGGGCGGCACACGGGGCATGTCGGGTCTGCCGACCCTGACACGGGGGGCTGTGAACGGCTATTACATGTCGCTAACGTTGATGGTGATTGTGGCCTTTGGCGTTTGGCTGGTGATGCGCACACGGATTGGGACGGCCCTTTCAGCCATTGGTATGAACGAAGAAGCGGTCAAGGGATCGGGCCTGTCTGTGACACGCTTGAAACTGTTTGCTTTCTTGCTGTCAGCGATGATTGCGGGTCTAGGGGGCGCGTTTTACGTGCACTATCTCGGCTCCATTGCTCCGCGTGCGCTGTTTGATATCAACTTTGTGTTCACCATCATTGTAGCCGCGTTGATCGGCGGTGCATCCACAACGATTGGCCCCATCATCGGCGCGTTCTTCCTGACGTTCCTGCTGGAATATCTGCGCCCGTATCTACCTGGGGCAGAGCGGTATTTCATCTACGGTGGGGTGGCGTTGTTGTTGTACATGTACCAACCCAAAGGGATCTATGAGATCATCCAACAAGGCTGGGCACGGGTGAGGGCGCGGACATGAGCATGTCTTTGACCATTACCAATTTGGTGAAAAAATTCGGTGGGCTAACCGCGACGAATGATTTGTCTTTTACAATTGAAGCGGGGCAATCCGTTGGCCTGATCGGGCCCAATGGTGCGGGCAAAACGACGGTGTTCAGTCAGGTAATGGGAGAGCACCGCCAGACGTCAGGCTCGATCAAGCTAGGGTCTGAGGAGATCAGCAGCCTGTCCACACCCGCGCGGATCAGACGTGGAGTCAGCCGCACCTATCAAGTGCCACGTCCCTTTTCAGATATGACCGTGGCCGAAAATATTCGTGTTGGGCTCATGCCTGACAGTGTGCTTGGCATGATCCTGAAGGGCGCGAACACGGACCGCGAACTGGAACTGGCTTTGTCGGTGGGGTTTTCTGAGGATGATTTGGAACGCACCCCAGCAGAACTGTCTATGGGCGATCTGCGCAAGCTGGAAATGGCACGGACCATGGCGACGGATCCAAAGGTCATGCTACTCGATGAGGTGTTCGCAGGACTGACTGTGGCGGAAATCGCGATGATCAGTGATTTGGTGCAAAAGATGCGCGCGGATGGAATGACGTTTCTTATTGTAAGCCACGATTTGAAGGCGTTGGAGCCACTGGTAGATACGGCCATCGCTATCAACTACGGCAGCATGATCGCTGAGGGATCGTATGGCGATGTCATGGCCAGCGATGCCGTGCGTGCATCCTATTTGGGAGAGGCATAATGGCTTTTCTAGAAATTGAGAACCTGTCTGCCTTTTATGGCAAAGCCCAAGCGCTGCACGACGTGTCCTTTGATGTTGAAGAAGGCGGCGCGATTGCCTTGATTGGCGCGAATGGCGCGGGAAAATCGACGCTGCTCGACAGCATTATGGGGCTAACGACTACGACGGGTGATATGCGGTTCGACGGGGCATCGCTTGTTGGGAAATCCGCGTCCCATGTGGTGAAACGCGGCATCGGCTATGCGCCTGAACGGTTCAATTTGTTCCCGTATATGACGGTGCGCGACAACCTGTTGGTGGGCAGTTACACGGCCCGCGACGACATCGACAAAAATATGGACATGATCCACACCCTGTTCCCGCGATTGGCCGAACGAGAGGATCAAGAAACCTCGACCCAATCCGGTGGGGAGCGGCAAATGGTGTCGCTTGGGCGCGCCCTTATGACTTCGCCGCGCCTTTTACTGGTGGATGAGCCAACCATTGGCCTTGCGCCGAAGGTTTGTCTGGAAATCGCTGAGGTGCTGCGCCGATTGCGTGGTGAGTTTGGCCTAACCGTGGTTATCACCGAACAGAACGCCAATTTCGCAATGACATTGGCTGAAAAAGTGTACGTCATGGAAAGCGGCCATATAGCAGCGTCGGGCACGCCTGCAGAGCTGGCGGATGATGAGCGTTTGGCGGCGGCATACTTCGGGCACTAAGGCCTCTCGCATCTGTGTTACGAACCGCTCTTGTCATTGGGGGGAATTCGGGCGAGTCTAGGGCAACCTACTCCATATAGATTTCAGGCCCATCCGATGGACTCCACGCTTTTTGCCTTCATTTGGAAGCATTCAAAACGCCGCCAACTCACTTTGCTTGCGGTAACACTTGCAACCTTTCCACTGCTTTACGTCACGCTGGAACTGCCAAAAAGGATCATCAACGACGCGATTGGCGGCGATGGCAGTCCGACAACAGTTCTGGGTGTGGAGTTTGATCAAATCCAATTCCTGATGGTGCTTTGCGTCGGTTTTCTGTTGTCAGTGCTGGCAAATGGCCTGCTAAAAATGCGCCTCAACACTATGAAAGGGGTTCTTGCGG
>CALLAV010000306.1 GCA_938001995.1 uncultured Amylibacter sp.
TTGCATCTGCTCCACACTCTCCCAAACCGACACGGCAAAAAACACGTTTCCCGCCTTGTATGTCTCGGCTTTTAGGCAACCATCCGTCTTTTTCGCAGCCTTCAAAACACGCATCGTTGGCATGATAATTGTAAACCATCCAGACCAGCGTTTCAGCTGCTGCCCCCCAATCGCGGCATAGACCATCTGCGCACCTCCTGCGACAACCCGCCGCAGGGATATGCTGCCTAAGAACTGAGGTCAACTCTTAGTCGATTGTGGCTTTGAATCCGCTATGGCTCACGGTGAACCCAACGCCACGATAGAACCGCTCGGTGGTCGCGCGATCCTTATGCGCCACCAACTGCATAACCCGACACCCCAGTGCCTTGGCCCGCGTAAAAGCATCTGCGATCAACAGCTTACCAATACCTTGCCCGCGCAAATCACCGGCAACACGCACGTCTTCCAACTGGCCGCGCCGCAACCCATTGTGCGACAGCCCTTCGATGGCGTTCAGCTGGTAGCAGGCTACGACTTTTCCGTCCTGCTCCCCCACCACAATCGTCGCCATGGGGTCCGCCTGCACACGTCGAAAAACGCCCAAATAAACATCTATCTGGGCAGTCTCGCGTGCTGCGCCCTTTGCATCATCTTTTAACAAAGAAAGGAATGCGGGAACATCCGCTTCAACTGCGTCTCGAAAGGAAACGCTCACCCGCGTACCGCCGCGCAGAACGCCGCAATCTTTGCCGCGTCTTTTGAACCCGCGCTGCTCTCAACTCCGCTGGACACATCCAACTGTTGCGCGCCCGTCATTTGCGCCGCCTCGGCTGCGTTTTCGGGCGTCAAACCACCCGCTAACATCCAAGGAACGGCCCAACGCCGCCCTGCAATCAGCCGCCAGTCAAATGCCAGCCCATTGCCCCCTGGCAAGACTGCATCTTTGGGGGGTTTGGCATCTACCAAGATTTGATCAGCCACCCGCGCGTATTCGTTCAATGCAGGCAAGTCGCTTTCATCCGCAACGCCCACCGCTTTCATGACAGGCAGGCCAAAACGGTCTTTCACCTGCGCAACACGCTCTGGGGTTTCGGACCCATGCAACTGCACCATATCAATGGGAACCTGTCCCAAAATCGCATCCCATTGCGCATCTGTCAGGTTCACCCCTAGGGCAACCTTGCAAACGCCTTCGGGCACACGCAAAGCCAACTCCCGCGCCAGATCAGGCGCAGCATATCGTGGTGATTTTTCGAAAAAGTTGAACCCGATATAAGCTGCACCCGCAGCCACAGTTGCATCAACAGTAGCCGCAGTTGTCAGCCCACAAATCTTGACCCGCATGGATTAGTCCAAAAGCGCAAGCACATCATCCGTGCCTTCGCCTGTCTTGGCTTTCAGCACCTTCACTTCGCGTTCCAGACGATGCACTTCTTTGTCTTTTTTGTTCAGACCGCTGCGGTATTTAAACTCACGCATCCATTCCCAAACAAAACCAATTAACAGCCCAACAACAATTCCCAGAAAAATCACTAGGAACAGGGGCAGCGTCACACTGCCCGTCAGCCCAAAGGGCGCGGCCAATGCGTCAGGAGCCAGCTTGAGCGTCACCATACCACGGTTGCCCAACGCAACGATGATCAGGGCCAGCCCGATTACCGCTAAAAACAAATATCGAATATACCGCATCATCAGCCCCTTCTTGTGCCTCTTGCATGTAACGTCGTTTCAGCCAGATGCAAGACGCTCCGAAATCAGCCGCCGTTTAAGCGATCCCGCAACAGCTTGCCCGTTTTAAAAAACGGCACATGCTTTTCTTCCACTTGAACAGATTCCCCAGTACGTGGGTTGCGTCCGACCCTAGCATCGCGCTTCTTGACAGAGAATGCGCCAAAGCCGCGCAATTCAACGCGGTCGCCATCGGCCAGTGCTTCAATAATCTCATTAAATACTGTGGAAACAATGCGCTCCACATCGCGCTGATACAGGTGTGGATTTGCTTCGGCAATTTTTTCCACCAGTTCCGAACGTATCATAGACTAATATCCTCCCAAGGTGCGGCCTTATACTGGCTCTGCTATCAAAGGAGTTTACAGAATTTACTTTGCGATGGAATAGAGCCGTGGCCCCGTTTGGCCTGAAATGCGCTCTAACGTGCCGTTTTTGAGTAAAAATTTTCCAACAGGCCCAAAAAATCCGCTGTCTTCGTACTCAAGTGCATACGTATCGACGGGAAGCTCGGCTTCCACCGAATCGAGCGATTCGAGGTAGACCGTCGCGTCATCGAACCCGCCTATCGCATCAATCAGCCCCAATTCCAGCGCCAGTCGCCCCGTAAACACGCGGCCATCTGCCACGTTATCGAGTGCGTCACCGCTTAATCCACGACGCTCTTCAACCAACCCACGGAACCAATCATAGCTTTCGTCGATCAGCGCTTTTTCCGCTGCCCGTGCCTCTGGCGTGGACTTGCGAAACGGCGATGGACCGCCTTTGATGTCAGATGATCGGATCGTCTGCATGGTGATGCCCAGCTTGGTCAGCATATCGGTCACATCAGGGTATTCAATAATCACGCCAATAGAGCCCGTGATCGTGTTGCCACGGGCGATGATATGATCCGTGCCAATCGCCGCAATGTAACCGCCGGATGCCGCCACTTCGCCCAGCACCGACACAATGGGTTTCTTTTCTGAAATCTTGCGCAGCCGTTCAAACACAGCTTCGGATCCAACCGTCGTGCCCCCTGGGCTGCTGATGGTCAGGATCAACGCCTTGGCGTTGTCGTTTTCTTCCACGTCTTTCAACGCCTTGTCCAGAATGGGATCGTCATAGATCACACCCTGCAAATCTACATGGGCAATATGATCGCCAAACCGTGGTCCGCCGCCCAGAAACGCGCCTAGCACGCCCAGCAACACGAACACACCCAGCGTTACAAACACACCGCGCCAAAAAGCAGAGCGGCGCCATTTACGGCGCCGCTCTTCATAGAAATCGCGTGTCAGATCGTCCATTGTTCAACCCTTCCCGCAAATTCGGTTTTAGTCGTCTTGGCCTTTCAGGGCCGCGCCGAGGATATCACCCAAAGACGCACCAGAGTCAGAGGAACCGTACTGCTGTACTGCTTCTTTCTCTTCTGCGATCTCACGTGCTTTGATCGACAGACCAAGGCGACGTGTGGATTTATCGATGTTGGTCACGCGTGCATCAATGCTGTCACCTACAGAGAAACGCTCTGGGCGCTGTTCTGCACGATCACGAGACAAGTCAGAGCGACGGATGAAGGCTTTCATGCCATCGTACTCAACTTCGATGCCACCTTCTTCGATGGATGTCACAGTCACAGTCACAACAGCACCGCGTTTCACGCCGGATGTTGCATCTGCGAACGGATCACCGTCGAGCGCTTTGATAGACAAGGAGATGCGTTCTTTTTCTGCATCAATGTCTGTCACAACTGCTTTGACCATGTCGCCTTTGGCGTAATCAGCCATGGCTTCTTCGCCAGAACGATCCCAGTCCAGATCGGACAAGTGAACCATACCGTCGATGTCGCCGTCCAAGCCAACAAACAGACCGAATTCAGTGATGTTCTTAACTTCACCTTCAACTTCTGTGCCGATTGGGAATGCAGTTTCGAAGTTCTCCCATGGGTTGCCCTGAGTTTGTTTCAGGCCAAGGGATACACGACGTTTCACGCTGTCGATTTCCAGAACCATCACTTCTACTTCTTGCGATGTAGAAACGATTTTGCCTGGGTGTACGTTCTTTTTGGTCCAAGACATTTCGGACACGTGAACCAGACCTTCGACGCCTGCTTCCAGCTCTACAAACGCACCGTAATCGGTGATGTTCGTAACACGACCCATATGCACGGATTCCAGCGGGTAGCGTGCTTCCACGTCGCCCCAAGGATCGTCCTGCAACTGTTTCATGCCAAGGCTGATACGGTGTGTTTCTTTGTTGATCTTGATCACTTGGACCTTGATCGTTTCACCGATTGTCAGGATTTCAGATGGGTGGTTCACACGGCGCCATGCCATGTCAGTGACGTGCAACAAGCCGTCAACGCCGCCCAGATCAACGAAGGCACCGTATTCAGTGATGTTCTTAACAACACCGTCAACTGTTTCGCCTTCGGCCAGCTTGCCAACGATTTCGGCGCGCTGTTCTGCACGTGATTCTTCAAGGATAGCACGACGCGATACAACGATGTTGCCACGACGACGGTCCATTTTCAGAACTTGGAACGGCTGTGCCATCCCCATCAATGGGCCAGCATCGCGCACAGGGCGCACGTCAACTTGGGAACCTGGCAAGAACGCAACCGCGCCGCCCAGATCCACTGTGAAGCCGCCTTTAACGCGACCAAAGATTGCGCCTTCAACGCGCTCTTCAGCTTCGTAGGCTTTCTCAAGACGATCCCATGCCTCTTCGCGACGGGCTTTGTCACGAGAGATAACCGCTTCACCGCGGGCGTTTTCAACGCGCTCGAGGTAAACCTCTACGCTGTCGCCAACTTCGATTTCAGGGGCTTGGCCTGGGGCCGCAAATTCTTTTAGCTCAACACGGCCTTCCATTTTATAGCCGATGTCGATGATGGCTTGACCAGCTTCGATTGCCAGTACTGTGCCTTTTACAACGGAACCTTCGTCCGGTGTGTCAATTTCAAAGCTCTCCGCCAAGAGGGCTTCAAAGTCTTCCATAGTCGCGTTAGCGCTCATATATATGTTTCCTTACAGTCGTTTTTTCTGGCCGCGCGGTTTGTCCACGGGTCTTTGGGTTTCATTGCTCATGGCAGGCAAACAAGTTTCGCTCAAACACACAAAGGGCCGGAGATTTCCAGCCCTGCTCAACTCATCGACGGTCTTTGCCGTCACCGCTTACCACGATTGATCGCGCGTATAGCGGGGAATGGGGTGGGTGGCAAGGGGACTATGCCTTTAGAAGTATAGCGAAACAGACAATTCCACCTACGTTCCATCGATGCCCAATGTCGCAAATACCTCAGCTTTCAAAGCTACCCTAGTGTCAACGACTAGGGAAATGCTGTTTAGGGTGATAGAAAATCCCCCATCTCCACCCCCACGTTCCTTGCAAATCTTCACCCCAACATACAATGTCGAAACACCATCACAACCATGCTCTAAACAGTGTGATAGGCTGACTTTGAACAAGAGGCGCATCCAATGGAAAAACTATTCCTCAACCATATCACAGTTGCCGCCCTGACATTCCTATTCACCGCCCCAGCAGCAGCCAACACAGACGTCCCCAACTGGCTTCAACGTCATGTAGGAATGGGCAGCAATCAGATTGCGCCTGTCGTCCTCCAACGGGCCCGCGCCCTCTATCACGAAAATCTGCGCAAACGTAAAACCCGCAACCGCTGTTACTATGCCATGGACGCCACGCGCCCCAGCACGGCCAGCAACGGGCAAGCCCTGCCACGGTTTTACACCATTTGCGAAAGGGACGGCCTTTTCCGTGCGACCTCCTCAGGCTACGGAAATGGGCGCAAACTGGCCCGTGCAAATTTCAAGAATGGGCGGCAATGCGCGCGCAACTTCAGCAACGCCGAAGGTTCGAACCTGACGATGGGTGGCGCGTACCTTACGGCGGAAACCCGCACCTCGTTCAAGGGCTACTATTCCCAAGGCGGACAATTGAAACCCTTCCTGCGCACCTTCCTGTTGTTCGACGGTGTGGGCGAAACCAAAAACGCCCGCGAGCGTGCCATCGGCGGGCACCAAGCCGCGTTTTTAAAATGGTCCTGTCGCAAGAAAATGCCCCAAAGTCCCTATGCAGACGCTGAAGGCTACGTCCCCGTCGGCCGCCTTGTGGATTACACCAGCGGGCGCAGCAACGGGTGCACCTCATGGAACGCCTCCGCCACCTCTGAAATCCTATCGCAAGTGGATCGCAATCCGACCACGCTTTATATCTACCCAGAAGGGGACGATATCAAAGCCGTCGCCAAAGCCGTGAAAACGGGGCAATCCCTTGGCAGTGCGGGCCTGTACTGGAATGCTTCTTGCCTTAAGGCCATCGGCACGCCAACATTCTGGCCCAAACGAAAGCTGCAACCCACGATAAACGCGTGGCGCAAGTCCTTGCCAAAAACAGAATCACGACCACTGCCGATTTGTAAGTAAACGCTTGTTTTCCGCGAGGAGTCAGAGTTCTTGTCCCTTTTTCCTCAACTCTTCGAACAACTGCTCGTAAATGCCGTTGCTGTCACCTCCACCAAACACCTGCGCCCCACCTGAATAGGCTTGCCCATAGGTCCGTGCCAGATTGACGGTTTGCACCAATGCCGAGATAAGTTGATCGCGTTCCAAAGGTGACAGTGGATGGATAAAGGCCCCCCAAAGCCGCCCTTGCGCAACGGCGTATCTGGCATCAAGTGCACTGTCGAAATTTGCTTGCATCACGCGCAGCAGTTCTTCTTGCGTCATGCCGTCAGATGATCGAATTGGCACCATGGCTCGCATCCGATCCGCCACAGGATCCGCGATCACGATGACGGGAATGCCATCGATGGAAAACTCCATCGCGTTGCTGGATGCTTTGGCCTCAGGATCGAGCGCCGAGAGGATTTTCCCCAACCGCTCCATGGTCATCGGCGGCTCTGGTGTTTGCGAAAAAACGGGCAACCCTGCCACACACAGTACGATTGTCAGTATCAAATTTTGCATCACAAGGCCTTTCGGAGAGCGGAGGTTTGAACCATCCTATCCCAAGAGAATTCACAGTGTGTGCAAGTTTCAGTGACCCGTCTGAAACACGAAGGTTAGCCGTGTTTGGAATCCACAGCCGCAATTGCAGCTGCAATCGCGTCTTTGATCGACATTTCTGATGTGTCAATTCTTATTGCATCTGATGCTGCGCTCAGGGGGGCCACAGTGCGATCGCTGTCACGTGCATCGCGCGCTTTCACATCTTCCAGAACCGTTTCAAAGTCGGTGTTCTCACCGCGATCTGCCAGCTCTTGATAGCGACGCTGGGCACGTACTTCGGCGCTGGCGGTCACAAATAATTTCACGTCTGCATTCGGGCAAATAACCGTACCAATATCGCGCCCGTCCAAAACGGCACCGCCTGCACGCGCCGCAAATTTGCGTTGAAATTCAACCAATGCTGTGCGCACTTCGGGGATCACCGCAACTTTGCTGGCGGCTTGTGCCACCGCTGCCGTGCGAAGATCGTCTCGTGCTAGATCAGCCTCGCTCACCTTTGTAGACAGTGCGATGACAGCGGCCTCGTCCAAGGCGGGACCAACTTTTTCAAGAGCCACACGGCCCACAACACGGTACAGCAGCCCCGTATCCAAATGCGCAAATCCGAAGTGTGCGGCAACGGCTTTGGACACTGTGCCTTTGCCCGCTGCAGCCGGGCCATCAATTGCTACAACAAAGCTCATTGGCTGATCTTTCGCCTAAAAATTTTCCCCTGCACAATCTTTAATCAATTGTGCAGAAAATGGAAAACCATAAATCGTTAGGAATTGTCGCGCGTGATCTGCGCACCTAGTGCGCCCATCAGATCATTGAAGATCGGGAAACTGGTGACAATCGCCCCACCATCATCCACGGACACAGGTTTTTGCGTGGCCAAGCCCATGCACAAAAAAGACATAGCAATGCGGTGATCCAGATGCGTTTTGGCTGTGCCACCCCCCATCACATCACCCTCGCGCCCATGTACGATCATATAATCTGGGCCGTCTTCCACCTCGACCCCCATATCACGCAGACCTACCACCATTGCATCAATGCGATCACATTCTTTTACGCGCAACTCTGCCACGCCCCGCATCACAGTTTTACCTTTGGCAAACGACGCCACAACAGACAGGATCGGGTATTCGTCAATCATGCTCGGCGCGCGGTCTGGCGGGACTTCAACGCCAGTCAAAGAGCTTGCCTTCACACGCAGGTCCGCCACAGGCTCACCGCCTTCTTCGCGCCGGTTTTCGAACGTGATGTCCGCGCCCATTTCAACCAAGGTATCGAACAACCCAGCCCGCGTCGGGTTCAATCCGATGTTGGGCAAAACCACTTCAGAGCCTTCAACAATCAACGCCGCACAGACAGGAAACGCCGCCGAAGACGGATCGCGCGGCACGGCAATCTCTTGCGCCTTCAACTCTGGCTGACCTTGCAAGGTTATCTCATACCCTGCATCCGTTTTCACGGTCTCAACCTTTGCTCCAAACCCACGCAGCATCCGCTCCGAATGGTCCCGCGTCGCCTCTGCCTCGATCAGCACCGTTTCACCCGGCGCATTCAAGCCTGCCAGCAAAACAGCGGATTTAATCTGCGCCGAGGCATGTGGGCTGGTGTAGCGCACAGGCACAGGATTGGCTGCTCCAACCAACGTGAGCGGCAACAACCCTTTGTCGCGCCCGACAGCGCGCGCACCAAACAGTGCCAGTGGATCGGTAATCCGCCCCATTGGACGGGACCGCAAACTCGCATCCCCTGTAAACGTCGCTGTAATAGGCGATGTGGCCATTGCGCCCATAATCAGGCGCACACCCGTACCTGCATTGCCGCAATCAATCACGTCTTCTGGTTCTGCAAAACCGCCGACACCCACACCATGAACAGACCACGCCTGATCCCCCGTGCGCGTCACTTCCGCGCCAAACGCCGCCATGGCTTTGCCCGTATCCAGCACGTCCTGCCCTTCGAGCAGTCCCGTGATCTTTGTCTCCCCAACAGACAGAGCCCCCAGAATAAACGAACGGTGCGACACCGACTTATCCCCTGGAATAATCGCAGTTCCCTTCAAGGGCCCACCCTTGCAAGACGTCATTGGAATAGGATCACCGTGACCAGACATAGCACTTACCTTTTGATTTCTTCCCGCAGCTATACCCAACCCGCGAACGGACTGCCACACCCTGCTTCTTTGTTCTTCAAATACTCAAAAACTAAACCCGCCGAAACGTCATGTAATGGGCCGTACGCCCCTCACGAAACGCTTTCTGCTCATACCGCGTGGACAGCCAATCACCCCAAGGTTCCCGCCAGTCGGACGGCCCTTCCGCCAACCACTCAAACCCAAACTGCGGTACTTGCTCCATGGTCTGACGCACGTAATCGGGAATATCCGTCGCCACCCGAAACTCCGCGCCGACTTTCAGGCACTTTGCCAAAGGCACCAAATGCTCCTCGGTCACAAAACGGCGGCGATGATGCCGCGCCTTGGGCCATGGATCAGGATAGAGTAAAAACGCCTTATCAATCGACGCTTCGGGCAACACATCCATCATGTCCCGCGCATCGCCGGGGTGCACAGCTAAGTTGGTTACGCCTGCTTTACGGATTTTCCCCAGAAGCGTCGCGACACCGTTGATATATGGCTCACACCCAATGATCCCCACATCCGGGTTCTGCGCGGCCTGATGCACGATATGCTCACCGCCACCAAAACCCACTTCCAACCAAATGGGCTTACCGCCAAACAGCGCATCTACGTCTAGTGGCGTGCGGTCAGGATTTTCTTCCCAGGTCACACCTTTTGGCGCCAAACCCTCAAGGTCCTCCGCCAAATAGCGTTCATGGGATTGGTGCAAACCCTTGCCCTTAATCCGCCCATAAAAATTGCGCCAAGGCGCGCCTGATGTATGTTTTTCTCTCATGCCACGCGCCCTAAATGAAAAAGGCCTTAGATACAATCCAAGGCCTTTTCAAATTTAGTAATTTGGTTTGGATTAAACCGCTTTTTTAAGCGCATCCACAAGATCGGTCGCTTCCCAGCTGAACCCACCATCCGCAGTCGCTTCGCGACCAAAGTGTCCGTAGGACGCGGTGCGTGCATATACAGGACGCCGCAGGCCAAGGTGTTCGATAATCCCGCGCGGTGTCAGGTCCATTGCTTGCGCCACCGCTTTTTCGATCTCGGATTCGTGGACTTCGCCTGTGCCATGCGTGTCGCAATAGATCGACAAAGGCTTGGCCACACCAATGGCATAGGACAACTGAATGGTGCAGCGTTTCGCCATACCCGCCGCCACAACGTTCTTGGCCAGATACCGCGCAGCATAGGCCGCCGAACGGTCCACCTTGGTCGGATCTTTACCCGAAAACGCACCGCCGCCGTGAGGGGCCGCACCGCCATAGGTGTCTACGATAATCTTACGTCCTGTCAGACCAGCGTCCCCGTCCGGGCCACCGATCACAAATTTACCCGTTGGGTTCACGTGCCATTCTGTATCCGCAGAAATCCACCCATCTGGCAGCGTTTTGCGAATGTACGGTTCCACAACCGCCTGCACATCGGCAGATGACATGTTTTCATCCAGATGCTGCGTGGACAAAACGATGGATGTCACACCAACAGGCTTGCCGCCTTCATATTTCACCGACAATTGCGACTTTGCGTCTGGCCCCAACTGCGGCACATCCCCCGCATGACGGGCTTCGGCCAAGTTGCGCAGGATCGCATGGGAATACTGGATCGGTGCTGGCATCAATTCAGGTGTTTCAGAACAAGCATAGCCGAACATGATGCCCTGATCGCCTGCACCGTCGTTATCTACACCCTGCGCGATATGCGCAGATTGTGGGTGCAGGTGGTTTTCCACGGACATGTATTTCCAGTGAAAGCCTTCTTGTTCGTAGCCGATGTCTTTGACGCAATCGCGCACGATGTCCTCGACACCTTCCATAAAGGTGCCCAGTTTTTCCATTGTGGACAGACCAACTTCGCCGCCGATCACAACGCGATTGGTCGTCGCAAAGGTTTCGCACGCCACACGTGCCATTTCTTCTTCGGTCAGGAATGCATCCAGAATGGCATCCGAAATACGGTCACAGATTTTGTCTGGGTGACCCTCGGACACAGACTCCGAAGTGAAAAGATAGTTCTGACGGGACATGAAAACGCTCCAATGTTTATGAATCGCCACGTCAGGAAGCCGTTGTGGCGACGGTTCAGTCTGGTCTAGTTATCCAGCCCGATACGGTCAATCGTTAATTCAATCGCCCTGCAACGTGCGCTCTTCGTGCACCGCTTGCCTGTGGCCGATCATGATGACGATACCGATCAGGAACAGTGCAGCGTACCACCACGGCAATTCTCCCCAACGTGAATAGAATGTGGGGGGCAATGGCGCTGGCAGTTGCGCATCCAAAAAACCGTCCGTGTTTAGGGGAATTGACGCGATAACGCGGCCATAAGGGTCGATCATGCCAGACACGCCTGTGTTTGCGGCCCGTGCCACGGGCAGCCCTTGTTCGATCGCACGTGCGCGGGCTTGGACCAAATGTTGATAGGGCCCCGAAAACTCCCCGTACCACGCGTCGTTCGTCAGGTGCAGCAACCAGTCTGGCCGCTGGCCTTTAACCTGCGCCAGTCCTGGAAAGATTGCTTCGTAGCAGATCATCGGCAAATAGGCAGGCAAGCCTGCGGCGGTAATCACACGTGGGCCAGTGCCAGCTGCAAACCCCATTTGGTTCACGTCTGCAAAGCCAAATATGCCGAATTGGGCGGCTAAGTTCGCAAACGGAATGTATTCACCGAACGGCACCAGATGGGACTTATCATACAGGGCGACATCAGTTCCTGACGCATCCATGTGCACCATCGAATTGTACATCTGCCCATTTTCCAACCGCTGAATGCCGCCAATGAATTGCGCGTCACCGACCCCTGTGCGCAACAATGCCAAGCCTTGTTCATTGCTGCCCCAACGAAACGGCACAGAGGTTTCGGGCCACATCACAACATCGACTTTTGCGCCATCCCCACGCGACAAAGCCAAACCGCGTTGGAAAAACCGAGCCATGTGGTCTGGATGCCATTTCAAATGCTGGGGTGCGTTTGGCTGTACGATGCGCACAGTTACGTCCGTTAAGAGCGCGTCGCTTTTCGGGGCAACGTATTGCCCTGTCAGCCATAGTGCGGCAACACCCGTAACCATCACTACGCCGCGCACCCAGCGCCACCGCAATGCCATAGGCAAAACGCCCAGCGCGACAGTAATCAGTCCCAATCCATGCGGACCGACCCAAGCCAGCAAGTAAAACACAGGCGTTTCGGACCACACGTAGGCCAACAACCCCCACGGAAACCCCGTAAACACAAAAGCCCGCGCGAATTCCGACAGGGTCAAGGCAATGATCAGCAGGATCAACCGTGCTGCTCCTTGTGCCCGTGACGCAACACCAAACCCAACGGCCCAGAACAGGGCCAACCCAATAGACAGCAAGAAAATTGCGAAAGGAGCCATCCAACCGTAAACTTCGGGATCGACAAAAAATGGTTCGACGATCCAAAACATGGACCCTGCAAAATACGCCGTCCCCGCCAACCAACCGAGCCGAAACCCGCCCCACGCCGTTTGCTGACGCAACAACAGGCCCGCCAAAACAGGCAAGCCCAAAACAACGCCGATGGGAATAGAAAAGGGGGCATGCCCCAATGCAAGCAGCAAACCAGCCACGACGGTTAGAACCCGCCCCAACCATTTGCGGCGTGCGCTAGCCACTGACTGGATCGCGTGTCACGCGTAGACGCTTAATGCGGCGCGGGTCTGCATCGACCACTTCGAACTCCACCCCGTTTGGATGGAACACTATTTCGCCTTTGGCAGGCACACGCCCTGTCAGCATAAAGACCAAGCCACCAAGGGTGTCGATTTCTTCGTCATCCGTATCTGCCAGCGTACCCATACCAAGCACGGTTTCGAATTCGGTGAGCGACGCGCGCGATTGTGCCAAAAAGACACCCGGCTTTTCTTCGATCCACATAACGTCTTCTTCGGTGTCATGTTCATCAACGATTTCGCCTAGAACAGTTTCAACCAAATCCTCGATTGTCAGCAAGCCGTCCACACCACCGTATTCGTCGATAACCAACGCCATGTGAATCCGGTCCGCTTGCATCTTTTGCAACAGCACACCGATGGTCATGCTAGGCGGTGCGTACAACAGCGGGCGCATGGTGTCTTTCATCGAAAACTTGGTCTTTGACCCATTAAACCCATATTTCAATGCAAGGTCTTTTAGATGAATAAATCCAACAGGATTATCCAACTGATCCTTAAAAACAGGCAGTCGCGAATAGCCACTATCTTTGAAGACCGCAACCAAATCTGTCAGGCTGATATCTTCACCAATAGAGGTAATGTCTGCACGCGGAATCGCCACATCTTCGAGCCGCATGGAATTCAGGTTACCCAAATCCCCCGTCGGCAAAGACGATGATTCCATAGTTTCAGGTGTTTCAATAGGTGCGGGTGTTTTCGTGCCCCCAAAGAGGCGCTTAATAAAACTGTCAGTCTGTTCTGTGCCCTCAGGCTGCGCGCTTCGCGCCGCCCCAGAAGATCCGTCGATGTTGTCGCCCATGGCTCCTATCCAAAATAAACGCCGAAATGCGGCGCGCTGTTAATATGGGTCTGCAATGCCCAAAGTTTCAAGTAGCTTTGTCTCCAAACCTTCCATTCGTGCCGCATCTACATCGGTTTCATGGTCATAGCCCAGCAAATGTAGGCAGGAATGGATCAATAAATGGGTGAGATGGTCCTCAAACGTAATCTGCCCCGCCTCTGCCTCGCGCAGACACGTGTCGTAAGAAATCGCGATATCGCCAAGCTCGGCGTCCATTGGGTTGGAGGTCACGTTCGGGGGTGACGCAGGTGCTTCGCCCGCGTTCAATGGGGCGAGTTCATGTGCAGGCCAAGACAGAACATTTGTTGGTGTTGGCTTGTCCCGAAACTCTGCGTTCAGTTCCGCAATTCGCGCGTCATCGCAGGCCATTACGGAAACTTCATAGCCCTTACCGCTGATCCCTTGATCCGCAAAGACTATGCCAAACGCGCGATCGCATAACGGCGCGAGCTTTACAGTGTTCCAGCGATCATCTTCGATCAGAACATCAATGGATGCAGGCATTAACCCGACTTCTGCGCATGTTTGTCATAGGCCTGAATGATCCGCGCAACCATCGGGTGGCGCACAACGTCTTCGGCTTTGAACGTGGTCATGCCAACACCTTTGACCCCGCGCAGAACCTTTTCAGCCTCAACCAAACCGCTTGGCACACCGCGGGGCAAATCGCACTGCGTGCTATCGCCCGTAATCGCCATCTGACTGCCCTCGCCCATGCGGGTCAGGAACATCTTCATCTGCATCGTTGTCGCGTTTTGCGCTTCATCCAACACAATAAAGGCATTCGACAGCGTCCGCCCGCGCATAAAGGCCAGCGGTGCAATCTCGATGCGTTTTTCTTCGATCAGTTTGCCAACCTGTTTGGACGGCAAGAAATCGTTCAGCGCATCGTACAGAGGCTGCATATAGGGATCGACTTTGTCTTTCATGTCACCTGGCAAAAAGCCAAGCCGTTCGCCTGCTTCGACCGCAGGGCGCGACAAAAGGATTCGGTCTACATGGCCTTCGATAAACATGGAAACGCCCGCCGCCACCGCAAGATAGGTTTTACCCGTCCCCGCAGGACCGAGCCCAAACACCAATTCGTTTTTGAACAGGCTTTTGACATAGTCCTTCTGTGTGTTTGTACGCGGCTCGACTGTTTTCTTTC
The DNA here is from genome assembly GCA_938001995.1 of uncultured Amylibacter sp. Taxonomy (GTDB): domain Bacteria; phylum Pseudomonadota; class Alphaproteobacteria; order Rhodobacterales; family Rhodobacteraceae; genus Amylibacter. The sequence goes on from CALLAV010000306.1 coordinate 14,536, forward strand.
GGGTGCGAATTTCAATACCACCACCCAAGAACATTTCTTTCTGCTCTCCGGCGGCACGGGCAGCATCTTGGGCAGGTTTACCCATACGAATGGCCGCATCCACATCGCCAGGTTCTACATCGCGCCCTTGTTCAAGGCGTAGGTAAAGGCCCTGCAACGCATCTGACGCGCGGGTCGTGCCCTCTTCGTCGCCAAGAATAGCAAGCGCGTTGCCGCGTCGCACAATCTGAACGCCAAGGGCCGATTCGATATGGGTGAGGTTCTTGTCAAACGCGCCACACAGATCAATCAGTAGGCGGTTGTCGGGGAAATTCAGGCTTTTCTCGGGGGCCGAAGCCGTGTCCGTCAGGGCGGGTGTCGCCAATGAACGCTCCTATAGATTTAGAACTACTCGTTCCTTAGATGGTGCAAAAACCTTGGGGAACCCGCAAGGGCAAAAGGTCTGATGCCTTAAATTTAAACGAAAAAGGCCGACGAAACCGTCGGCCTTTCAAATTCGGTCTGGTCAATGCGCCTAGATCGGATCGCGTTTGCCGTTTTTGAAATCGCCAACTGCTGTGTTGGGTGCAGCGATGCCAGAACAAACAGGCTTACCGTATTTGTCCAAGCGTGCGGACAGGTATCCTTCGACGCCGTCATCAATGATCCAGTGATCACACCCATTTGGGTCTACCCAAATGCCAGCGTTCAGTTCGCTTACTGGGTGGCTGTCGATACCGCGGTCGATTGTTTTGTTGGTTTTGTCACCGCACCCAGCCAAGGCCACTGCAGCACCCAAAATCGCCATGCTTACTTTGATTGTCATTTGTCTACTCCTCAACGCACGCAGGTGATTTCAACGCGGCGGTTTTTCTTTTTGCCATGCGCTGTTGCATTTGATGCCACTGGAACACGCTCGCCGTACCAACGGACTTGCGCACGTTTGCCAGCTTGCTGTGCGACCTGTGCTACGGCACGGGCGCGACGCTCTGACAGACGCATGTTGTATGCATCAGACGCGCGGCTGTCTGTGTGACCGTCAATGATGAACGCAGTCGCGTTTGCAGACTGGAAGAATTCCATCAGGCGTTTACGGCCCCAAGAATTGATGTGCCACTTGTCTGTCTTGAACAACTGGTCGCTGTTCATAACCGCACATGGGTTGCCACGGCGACATACTGGGATACCGTCCCGTGTCGTGTGGGGTGTCATGTATCCTTCGACACCATCATCCATCACCCAGTGTTCGCATCCATCTGGATCAACCCAAACACCCGGCACGTAACGTTCTCCGGTGGCTTGTGTTGATTTCCGAACAACGACATCATCCGCCGCCACTGAACCCGCAATCACAAGACACCCGACTGCAGCAGCAATCACCTTAACAGATCGGTCAAACACTGGAACTTCCCTTCACATCCAACTTTTCAAAGCCTTGGGCCGCATTCTGACGTCGCGGTCCCCCATTAATACTTTGTAAAGGTATCAACATTCTACAGATTGTGAAGCCTAAAATGCCAACCACTAGGGCTAGTTTACGAAACAATCTTGGGTGGTCAGGCGAAATTGGTTCCAATTTGTGGAAAATGTGAGTGCCCTTAGGTCACCCCACAATTTTCGCCGCCAAAGAGTTGCGTTCCGAATGCAAAATCTCGGCTTGCACGATCGTTCCCACAAGACTCGGGTCTGCGTCCATGTGAACGGCATGTAAAAACTCTGATTTACCAATCATTTGACCGTCCATTCGGCCCTTCTTTTCCAACAGCACAGGTAAGGTTTTCCCGACCATAGACAGTTGGAAATCCATCTGATGCTCGCTCAAAAGCGCCTGCAAACGGGCCAAACGATCTGTCTTTTCAGCCTCATCGACCTCTGCACGCTCCGCCGCTGGTGTCCCGGGACGGGGCGAGTATTTGAACGAATAGGCTTGCCCGTAACGCACCTGCCGACACAACTCTAGGGTATCCTGGAAGTCTTCTTCGGTCTCTCCGGGGAATCCTACGATGAAATCCCCTGACAAAGCGATGTCTGGGCGGGCGGCGCGAATCCGTTCGATCAGCGCCAAATACTCTGACGCTGTGTGCTTGCGGTTCATGGCCTTCAAAATCTTGTCGCTGCCAGCCTGCACAGGCAAATGCAAATAAGGCATCAGCTTTTCGCACTCCCCGTGGGCCGCGATCAGATCATCGTCCATGTCATTGGGGTGGGATGTGGTGAACCGAATGCGTTTCAGCTCATCAATTTTTGACAACTCACGGATCAGCTGGGACAAGCCCCATTCCTTGCCATCGCGCAAGCCGTGATAGGCATTCACATTTTGCCCAAGCAAATTAATCTCGACCACACCGCGGCTGACCAAGTCCTGCGCTTCTTCCAAAATCTGATCGACTGGACGCGAAACTTCAGCTCCTCGCGTGTAGGGCACAACGCAGAAATGGCAGAACTTATCGCAGCCTTCTTGAACCGTCAGAAATGCTGATGGCGCACGCCGTGCTTTGGGTCCGCGACCGCCTGCTTTGGGCAGATGTTCGAATTTGTCCTCGACAGGAAAGTCCGTATCGACCAGCAATTCGCCACTTCCGACCTTTGCCTCCATCTCTGGCAGACGGTGGTATGCCTGTGGACCGACCACCAAATCCACCATCGGCTGACGCTTGATGATCTCTTCGCCTTCGGCTTGGGCCACGCAGCCTGCAACGCCGATTTTAAGATCGGGGTTCTTATTTTTCAGCGGGCGATACTGCCCAAGCTGTGAATAAATCTTTTCAGCAGCTTTTTCACGGATATGACAGGTGTTGAGCAGAATCATATCTGCATCATCAGGCGTGTCAGTTTCCACATAGCCACGCCCACCGAGCGCGGACACCATACGTTCGCTGTCATAGACATTCATCTGACAGCCATATGTTTTCACGAACAGTTTTTTAAGCTCTGGTTTCGGGTCAGTCATGGGTCCATACCGCTAGAACGCGCAAAGCCTGCGCAGATGCGCAGGCCATACACAAATTCAGCAACTGGGGCAACGGCCCCAAGTGGTCTGTTACCGATTACGACCCAAGCCACTAGCCTTAGCCAATGCCTGACGCTTAATCGCATAATTAGGCGCAACCATCGGATAATCCGCACGAAGCCCCCACTTCGCACGGTATTCTTCAGGTGTCAGGTCGTACTTCGTTTTCAAATGCTTTTTGAGCATCTTAAACGGCTTGCCATCTTCCAAACAAATGATGTGGTCTGGCGTGATACTGTCTTCTACAGAAACAGCTGGTTTCGCGCTCATGGCAAAGCCGCTACCCCGGCACAGTTCAGCCACTTTGGAATGAACGGTTTCCATGATCGCGCCAATGTCTGAAACGTCAACAGAGTTCCCCTTCAGATACGCAGCAACAATCTCTGATGTGTATTTCATCATCTCAGAATCCGCACGGATATCGTCGATTTTCATAGTATCCCCTACTCTTTCGATCGTCAGGAACCCTACATCCCTGCTCGTCTGTGTCAGCTAAGAAGCATTAAACTCAATTCAAGTGCCTGAATTAAAGAAAATGCGCAGGATATGTATTTTGATTTACTGGCAGATATTTTTCGACGCAGCACTGCTTGCGATTTATCTGTTTTTGAACCATTTTAACCAAAAAATGATCCTGTGATAGTAATTCACCAGAACAGCACAAAACTGAGGCATTGATGACAGCTCTCTCTTTAGATGCCTTCTTAAAGGCACATAAAGCAGACATCCCTAAGGGTCCTATTGCGATGATTTTCGCCGAGGACGACGTGGGTCTTGGGTCCACCATCCGTCATCATGCGCGGATCGGCTTTGCAAATATCCTACTCCTGGCGCGGTCAGACACGGTTTTGCCCGCTGATTGCCAAGAGCTGTGCCACCTTATTTCAAATGATCCCTTTAATGAGGTTCCGCTGCACGAAGCAGTAACCAAAGTGAACGAAGCATTTGCGGGCCGCTGGGTCTATTATTGTTACAACGCCGAATATCTGCACTTCCCGTTCTGCGAAACCCGCAGCATTGGCGAATTAATCACTTTTATCACCGAAGAACGCCGTGCGTCTGCCTTTACTTATGTGGTCGATCTTTATGCTTCTGATCTTGATACGAACCCCTACGGCTATTCGCTGGAAAATGCGCATCTGGACGCTTCGGGCTACTATGCCCTGACACGCTGGAAAGACGGAGAAGTCATGGACCGCCAGCTCTCTATTTATGGCGGTTTGAAATGGCGCTATGAGGAGCATCTTCCTTGGACAAAGCGGCGTATCGACCGTGTGGCCCTCTTTGAAGCGCGCAAGGGTCTCGTTCTTGATGAAGAACAACTGTTCAACGACGAAGAATATAACACCTTTCAATGCCCGTGGCACAATTCCGTCACCATTGCTGTGTGTTCGTTCCGCACGGCAAAGTACCTTAAATCCAACCCAGGCAGTACATTTGATGTAGACAGTTTTGCTTGGGCCAAGTCGGAAAAATTCCACTGGAACTCGCAACAGTTAATGGATCTTGGCCTTATGGAACCTGGGCAGTGGTTTTAACACTGACCCTCTCATACAAAAAAGGCAGGCCGTGACAGCCTGCCTTTTCGATGTGAAGGTTAATCCAGTTACTGTGTCAGCTTCAGCTTCAGGATCGATGTTGCAATCGCGCTGAACACTTCGGAAATCTGCGTGCCATCCGCGTCGTAAAAATGGCTAACACTGCTTGCACAATTGCGCAGTTCTGTTTCTGCCGCGTCGTTTGTTTCAAAGCCGATTGTGTAAACAGTCACACCTTGGTCAGCAGCAGCGGTACATGAGTCGGACATCAGCGGGTTGGCTTCCCATCCGTTACGGGCTGCGCCGCTAAGGAAGTCGTTGCTTGGCCCTGTGTCTTGCATTGCAGCCGCAAAATACGTGGTGGACATATGACCCCATGCTTCTGGCCACATCATGCGACGGGAACCAGTGAACCCAGCCAATGTCGTATCCAAGGCCAAGAAATCAGCACGGGAAATCCAAACATTGTCCGTTGTGTTGAAATAGTCCTGACCGTTTTGAGTTCTCAGGAACAAGATAGGATCGCCACCTGTCTGTGTCACTTCGTACATCTGCGAAGCGCCAGAGTTGTACTGCGCACCAAGGCGGAATTCAGTGGTGTTTGCACCGTCGCTCATCATTACGATGATCTTGTTTGTGTCCTCGTCGCCATATGCAACTGGCAAACGTGTCAGACCAGAGTTTACCTCACCATCAATGATCAGATTGTCCACAACTGGCTGGAATTCTGGGTCCAGCAGGGCCAAACCCCACTTGATACCAACGTGGCCCGCTGTGTTACCCGCAGCTTGCAGGCTGTCGATCTTGGCATGCAGCTGCGCTTCGTTGTCAGCGTAAGGCATGATTTCGAAATAGCCTTCGTCGTTGCAAGAAGACGATGCAAGGTGCGCGCTGTTCAAACCACCATAATAGCTGGTGAAGACCGCTTGAGCATGGCTTTCGTCAGGGTCGATTGCTGCTTGCGCAAAAGAGTCATCTTCGAAGTCCAAGCAAGTCGTGTAGTCATGCGTTTGGTTAACGTTGATCGCCTTGAACAACTCACGGCTCGGCGCTGTGTTGCTGTTGAAAGGGATGATGGAGATAGACACGCTGTGCGCTTCAACATCCGTTAACATCGTTGTAACAAACTCTTTGGCTGCCTTTTTCAGGTTAACCAAACGGTTGTTGGACCCCATAGAACCAGACACGTCCAGAACCAAAGAAATCTCTAGGTTGGACCGTTGTTCCTGTGCAGCGCTGCGTGCACGTGCGGACAATTTGTTCACACCTGCCATGGACAGAAACCACATCGGCACATCAGAATGCGCAGATGCTGACACGCGGCGGGAATAATCAGCCACAGATGAATCAACGCTGATTTCGAACTCTTCGTTCATCACAACACGAGACATGAAATCTTCGACAACAACGCTTGGATCGCGCTCTTGCTTTAGGGACGCTGCAGCAATCACCGCGCGGTCCAGGTTATACTGTAGTGTAGAACGCGTGTTTTCGTAGCGTGCCAAGTCAATTGCAGCGCCACCAACCATCATCATGATCGCGAAAACAACCATTACGAAAACGATGATTGAACCGTTTTCATCACGATTAAACTCAGATTTCGTCATCTTGTTTTTCAGGGATGCCAACATAATGGCCTCCTCCTCACTCGTTACTAAATACACTCGGGCGAACACACTTTGCCCTACTCAGCGCCTGTTTTACGCCACATTGTGTCCAAAGATTATCCGTAAAATTAGAAACAATTGGTGTTGAGTTCGGAAATAACGGGTAAAAACGTGCAGAGATTAGCCGGTTTCATCTCGCAAGATACTGTAAATAATTACTTTTTCCAAAACAGAGACAGTTTCCAGATCTCGCTGCGAATAGAGGCGTTAGGGCAAAACGCCACAAAGATGCCATAATTCAACCCCGATTTGCCCAAAAACCGCAATCAAAACGCCCGACTATTCAATGAAAAAGGCCCATTTCGCCCCAATAACGGCGCAAACTCTGTACTTATTGTCAGTTTCTTAAGAAGTTTGGTCTTTGCACACGCGAATTACGACATCCACGCGGGACACAGATGCGCCCTCAGGGGCTTCTGGCTCTTTGGCGAAGGCAACCGCCGATTTTGGTGCATCGGTTAATTCGCCAGTGGCTTCCCAATAGTAGTGCGGATGTTCATCTACACGTGTATCGAAATAGGAACGATGCCCATCAACGGTGACTTCGTTCATCAAACCCGCGTCACAAAACGCACGAAGGGTATTATACACGGTGGCAAGGGACACCTGCGCACCTGTATCAGATGCCGCAGCAAACAGGCTCTCGGCGGTGACGTGACGGTTGCGACCATCACCCACCAACAGCTCCGCCAAAGCCAGACGTTGCTTTGTCGGGCGCACTTCGGCGCTGTTCAACCAGTCACGACCGAGATCGTTCGGTGCTGAATTTGCTGCGTTAAGGGGCATTCGTACCTCTGAGAGCGTTGCTAACGGGGGGAATATGCCCCGAATCCGTTCAATTCGCAAATGCAAAAGTATCGCAGGCCGTTTGTGACAGGATCCCCGTGTCATTTGAGTATTTTCTTTTTGATTTCAGAATGATCCACCCATGTTGTCGCGTTAACCTTTGCATATAGGTCGGAAGGTCGCGTTGCGGCCGCATACGTTGTTCTCTTGCCAGCCATAACGCCGCAATGATAGTCACATGAAAATACAACACGCAGTAAGGATCAGGCCCCCATGTCAGATAGACCCACCAGCTTTGGTTATGATGACCTCATCAAATGTGCCCAAGGCGAAATGTTCGGCCCCGGAAACGCACAACTCCCTATGCCGCCGATGTTGATGATGGATCGTATCACAGAAATCTCCGCCGATGGCGGCTCCGCTGGCAAAGGCCATGTGGTCGCCGAATTTGATATCAAACCCGACCTTTGGTTCTTTGACTGCCACTTCCCTGGCAACCCGATTATGCCTGGGTGCCTGGGGCTCGATGGTTTGTGGCAGTTGACCGGTTTTAACCTTGGCTGGCGCGGCATGCTTGGTCGGGGTATGGCGCTGGGCGTGGGCGAAGTCAAACTCACTGGCATGGTTAAACCAGATCGCAAGATGTTGACCTACCACGTGGATTTCACCCGCGTCATTGATCGCAAGATCAAAGTAGGCGTTGCAAACGGACAGGTTTTCGCCGACGGCGATCCCATCTATACTGTCACTGACATGAAAGTTGGCCTGTCAGACGCCTGACCCCAACACAATTTTCAAAATAGGAGAGCGCTATGCGTCGTGTCGTCGTTACAGGTCTCGGAATCGTATCATCCATTGGCAACTCCGCCGAAGAGGTCACAGCCTCATTGAAATCGGGCAAATCAGGCATCGTTGCCGCGCCCGAATATGTGGAACACGGCTTTCGCAGCCAGATCCACGGCAAAGTGAACATCGACCCTGCAGAACATATCGACAAACGCACGCTGCGTTTCATGGGTCCAGGGTCTGCCTACGCTCACATCGCCATGCAACAGGCGATTGCGGATGCGGGGCTAAACGAGGATCAAATCTCTAACATCCGCACGGGTTTGATTGCGGGTTCTGGTGGTCCGTCTACGTCCGCCATGTTCGCAGCTCATCAAACGGTGATCGAAAAGGGTGCGCCCAAACGCATTGGGCCGTTTGCCGTTCCAAAATGCATGGGCTCCACTGTGTCCGCGAACTTGGCCACCGCGTTCAAGATCAAGGGCATCAACTACTCCATCACCTCGGCTTGTTCAACGTCCCTGCACTGTATCGGCTCTGCATCTGAACAGATCATGATGGGCAAACAGGACATCATGTTTGCTGGCGGCGGTGAAGAGCTCGACTGGACCCTGTCCTGTCTGTTCGACGCAATGGGGGCCATGTCCTCGAAATACAACGACACCCCAGAACTCGCCTCCCGCGCTTTTGATGCGGACCGCGACGGCTTTGTCATCGGCGGCGGCGGCGGTATGCTCGTGCTCGAAAGCCTAGAACACGCACAGGCGCGCGGCGCAAAAATCTATGCCGAAGTCACAGGCTTTGGCGCAACATCCGACGGCCACGATATGGTCGCCCCTTCGGGCGAAGGCGGCGAACGCGCCATGCGCCTCGCCACATCGACCCTGCCAGAGGGGCGCAAGGTCAGCTACATCAACGCCCACGGCACATCTACACCCGTTGGCGATGTGGGCGAAGTTGAAGCCGTCCGCCGTGTGTTCTGCGAAGGCACAACACCGCCCATCAGCTCCACCAAATCCATGACAGGTCACGCACAAGGCGCAACTGGCGCGATGGAGGCCATCTTCTGCCTTTTGATGTTGGAACACGATTTCATTACACCATCGATCAACGTACAAACCCTCGACCCCGCAATTAACGAGGGCGAGATTGCAACTGAACTGGTGGAAAATGCGGGCCTAGATTCCGTCATGACAAACTCCTTCGGGTTTGGTGGCACAAACGGCTCTATGATTATGAGCAAATTTAAAGACTAAACACTTTTTGGGGGACACCATGACAGGACAACTCGCAGGGAAACGTGGCCTCGTCATCGGCGTCGCTAATGAGAAATCAATCGCTTGGGGCATTGCCAAGGCGGCCGCAGATGCAGGGGCGGAACTGGCGTTTACGTATCAGGCTGAAAACCTTGGCCGCCGCGTTGTTCCACTGGCGGAATCTGTTGGCTCTGACATGGTGTTGCAAGCAGACGTGTTGGACGAAGCATCCCTTGACCAACTGTTTGCCACCCTCAAAGAAAAATGGGGGTCGTTCGATTTTCTGATCCACGCCGTGGCTTATTCAGACAAAGACGAACTGACAGGGCGCTTTATCAACACGACGCGCAGAAACTTCCTCAACTCAATGGATATCTCCTGTTATTCACTGATTGATTTGGCGAAACGCGCAGCCCCTTTGATGAACAAAGGCGGCACGATCCTGACCCTCACATTCCAAGGCGCGACCAGCGTTATGCCCAACTACAACGTCATGGGCGTGGCCAAAGCGGCACTCGAATCCGCCGTGCGCTACCTTGCCAATGACCTTGGTCCAGACGGCATCCGTGTCAACGCCATCAGCCCCGGCCCCATGCGCACTCTCGCGGGTGCAGCCATCGGTGGCGCACGCAAAACCTACCGCGCAACCGAGGCAAACGCCCCGCTGCGCAGCAACGCGACGCTCGAAGCAGTCGGTGGCACAGCCGTGTATCTGGCATCGGATGCGGGTGCGTTCACTACGGGCGAGATCATCTTTGTGGATGGGGGCTACCACGCGATTGGTATGGCCCAGCCCGAGAATTTGTAACCAAGGGCCATATGGCTTGGGGCCGCGTTCCATTGCATCTTTAATCGAGAATGGGACCCCTTCGAGGGTCTTTTTCTTATCGGCATTCGGCCATTTCAAAATGTTAACAAACTCTTAATGTCGACACGTCTAAATGAACGTGTCGACATTTAGTCTTTGTTAACTCTTTGCCAATTCCAGACTTACATTTTCGCCATTTCCCTCTGTGGGAATCCCTGACACACTCTTGGCAAAGGAGACCTTTTCATGCCCATCACCACAGCCGTTTTCGATGCCTACGGAACCCTTTTCGACGTGGCCGCCGCCGCCCGTACCGCGGCCGCTGAACCGAACCGTGAAGCCCTCGCCGCATGCTGGCAGAAACTCGCAAATGACTGGCGTTTGAAACAACTGCAATACACATGGCTGCGTGCGGTCGCTGATGCCCATTGCGATTTCTGGGATGTGACCCAAGACGGTCTCGACTGGGCACTGGAAAACAACGA
>CALLAV010000307.1 GCA_938001995.1 uncultured Amylibacter sp.
GGTCGCGCGTTGACTGGTTCATAGACCCATGCGCCTTTTGCTTTTCACGTCCCTTGCCATGATCGCTTTTGCGGCGAATTCCGTGTTGAACCGTACCGCGCTTGAAGGCGGCGACATTGACCCGCTCAGCTTTGCATCGATCCGTATCATCGCAGGGAGTGTCGTGCTGTTGCTCCTGGTCTTTTCACGTCGAGAGATGGGCCTGATCAAAGGTGCATTCGATCCTGCCGCCACCCTCGGCTTGCTCGCATATATGCTCGGTTTTTCTTTTGCTTACAAAAGTTTGGACACGGGTCTGGGCGCTTTGATCCTGTTTGGTGGCGTGCAGATAACCATGTTCCTTGGGGCGGTTCTGGCAGGGCGCAAACCGCTGGTCTTGCAATGGATCGGGGCAGGGGTCGCGTTCACTGGCTTGGCGATCCTGCTGGCACCGAGTGGGGCTGCGCCGAGCCTTTCAGGAATGAGCCTGATGGTGATCGCAGCTGTCGGTTGGGGGGTGTATTCACTGCAAGGAGCCAAGGCGCGGCATCCATTGGTGGCCACTTGCGCAAATTTTTCTGCGGGGCTTCCTGTGATGGTTTTAGCATGGCTTTTAATGGATACTGGCAGCATTGGCGTACAGGGAGCGCTGCTCGCGGTTGTGTCGGGAGGCGTCACCTCGGCACTGGGATACGCGCTGTGGTATCAGGTGTTGCCAAAGTTGCAGACCGCAACCGCCGCCGTGGCGCAATTGAGCGTTCCTTTGATCGCAGCCGTGGGTGGATTTATCGTCTTGTCAGAGCCCGTCACGCTGGCTTTTGCTGTCTCCTCTGCGCTGGTGCTCGGCGGGATTGGGATTTCGGTCTGGGCAACAAATCGCAAGTGACCTTTGATCGCGTTGACTTCTGGTAACCAGTTTCGTTTATGCTGCGCGTATGACACGCTTCATTCTTGTTCTAGGGATCGCTCTTATGGCCACATTCATTTCACCAGCGGCACGTGCGGGTGAATGCGTTGTGCTGTTGCACGGGCTCGCCCGCAGCGCCAATTCGCTATTGGTGATGGAATGGAGCCTGAAACGTGCGGGCTATGACGTTGTAAACGTTGATTATCCAAGCAAAGAAGCCACGATTGAAGACTTGGCAGACCGCGCCATTCCCGAGGCGCTGTTTTCTTGTCGTGACGCGGAAACGGTGCATTTCGTGACCCATTCCATGGGGGGCATTCTGCTTCGGTATTATATGAACCGCGTCGACACGCCGCCTGCTCGATTGGGGCGGTCGGTCATGTTAGGGCCGCCAAATCACGGCACGCCTGTGATTGATCAATTGTCGGAAATCCCGAAGATAGAACTGTGGAATGGTATTGCTGGGATGCAGCTTGGCACGGGGCCCGACAGCCTTCCAAATAAACTTGGCCCGGTGAATTTTGAGGTGGGCATCATCGCGGGGGAACAATCGTTAAACCCGCTGCTGTCATCAATCATCGAAGGGCCAGATGATGGGAAAGTCGGCGTCGAAAGCACAAAGGTAGAGGGCATGGCGGATCACATCGTGATGCCCGTGACGCATACGTTTATGATGAACAACCCCAATGTGATCGAACAGGTTCTGGCGTTTCTGAAAACAGGTGCGTTTAAACGCGGTTAAGCTGGCCCTGTTATCTTATTCACATGGCCCATTTTACGGCCTGCTTTGGCCTCGGCTTTGCCATACAGATGCAACCCGACTGAGGCGTCTTTGGACAGGGTCGCCACGTCGTTAACCTCGTCCCCGATTAGGTTGGTCATGATCACGTTTGAATGCCGCTTGCCATCCCCAAGCGGCCAGCCAGCCACTGCGCGAATATGTTGCTCGAACTGATCAATCACACAGCCATTTTGCGTCCAATGTCCTGAATTGTGCACCCGTGGAGCGATTTCGTTGACGATTAATCCTGTGGGCGTCACGAAGAATTCGACACCAAGAACACCGACATAGTCCAATTCGTTCAGAATTTTACCTGTCGCAAGAACTGCATCCATCTGCTGGGATTTCGACAGCGTCGCGGGCAGGGTGGTCGTGTGCAAAATACCATCGCGGTGAACGTTCTCACCAGGATCAAAACAGACCACTTCGCCAGTTTGCGACCGTGCACCGATGACAGAAACTTCATGGGTGAAATCAATGAAACCTTCAAGAACACAGGGCGTATTGCCCAAGTCTGCCCATGCAGATGTTGGATTTGTGTCAGGCTTTAGCCGCGACTGCCCCTTTCCATCATAGCCAAACCGACGGGTTTTCAAAATGCTTGGCGTGCCGATCTTGGCAACTGCTGCTGCCAAATCTTCGGCCGTCTCCACATTCGCATAAGGCGCACATTGCAGCCCCAGTGACGTGAGGAAATCCTTTTCAATGATGCGATCTTGCGATGTGCCTAGGGCGCGGCGGTTCGGCATGACAGGGCGGATGGATTCCAGCACATCGAGCGCTTTTGTTGGAATGTTCTCAAATTCATAGGTGATGACATCGACGCTCATGGCGAATTTGGTCAGCGCAAAGTGATCGTCATAAGGTGCGGTGGTCACGGCATCGGCCACTTGGCCTGCGGGTGGGGTTTCACCGGGTTCAAAGATGTGCGTTTTCAGCCCAAGACGGGACGCCGCAACAGAGAGCATTCGGCCCAACTGGCCGCCACCCAAAATGCCGAT
>CALLAV010000308.1 GCA_938001995.1 uncultured Amylibacter sp.
CGCGCGACCTCTGACGTACCTATCTTGTTTCTGACAGCGCTTGATGATGAGGTGGACCGCGTTGTGGGGCTGGAACTGGGGGCGGATGATTATGTCACGAAACCCTTTAGCCCGCGCGAGTTGGTGGCGCGGATACGGGCCATTTTGAAACGGACTAAAGGCAGTATCGAAACCACGGTTTTGCACTATGCCGATATCGCGTTAAACACCGAAGCACATGTTTGCGAAGTTGCGGGTAGCGATGTGGCACTGACACGGACAGAGATGAAAATCTTGACGCAATTGATGCAAGCAAACGGCAACGCAGTGTCTCGCGTGGCGTTAATTACTGAACTTTGGGGTGCGCGCAGCGAAGTGTCTGACCGCACGCTTGATAGCCATTTGCGAAACCTACGTGGCAAGCTAGCAAAGGTTGGGGCCGAAGATGCCATTCAAACAGTCCACGGAGTCGGTGTTAGGATGGCGTCATGAGCTCGCATGAAAAGTGGCGTCCGTCGTTGTGGTTTGTGCTTGGTGGTGCGCTGGGCAGTACGTTGCTGTTGTCACTGTTGGGGATGGTCACGCTCCGGTATCTTGGCCCTGAAATCGGATTTCGGAATGCGGCGTACCTGCTGGCCACTGGAATTGGCGCAATCACTGTAATCATTTGGGTACTGTTGTTGCGGTTGTTGCTGCGCCCTGTGACCGCTTTGCAGGAATATGCCGAAGGCGTGGGCGCGGGGCTGGAAACACCACCACCCAAACACTTTGGCACACGGGAATTACGGGCCATGGGGCGGCAGGTAATGGGTATGGCGACGACGCTGTCCAATCGTGAACAGACGGTGCGTAACTTTACAGATCACGTGATCCACGAGGTCAAAACGCCCGTGACGACGGTGCAAGCTGCGACAGAATTGTTGGAGGACAGCGAAGACTTGACGGATGCGGATCGCAAACTGGTCACGCAAATCCGCAGCGCAGGCAAACAGATGCAAGCGCAACTTGCCGCGTTGCGCGAAATGGTCGTGGCGCGAGAGGCGAATTATCACGGCTCGGCGCAGCTCGTCTCACTGTTTGATAAGCTGATAAGCGAGCACCCAGATACCGAATTCAATGTGGATGGCGGAACGATTTCATTGCCCATGTCGGGTGATGGGCTGATGCTTGTTCTTGGTCATTTGATCCGCAATTCCGGCCTGCATGGCGCAACAAAAGTGTCGCTAACAGCTTCCGAAAACCTTTTGGTGGTTCAGGACAACGGCCCCGGCATTTCCGAAGGCAATCGCAGCCGCGTGTTCGACGCGTTCTTTACGACACGCCGCGAAACAGGAGGCACAGGCATGGGGCTCTATATCGTTTCGAGTCTCCTACAGGCCCATAACGCAGAGATTTCGCTCGGCGAAAGCGAGTCTGGCACCCGATTTGAGATAAGATTCGCCCTCAAATAGGGCTTTTGCGCACCGCTTGTCATTGCGTTACGGCTTTGCGGGCCTTTTTACTTGATATTTCGCGCTGTGAGGGCCATGTAACCGCGCATGAAAGGTGGCCAAATCATTGTGCCACCCAAGCTGGAGAAAACATGGCTAAAGAAGAACTTCTCGAATTCGATGGTGTCGTTGTCGAGCTTCTGCCGAACGCGACGTTTCGGGTAGAGCTGGAAAACGGCCATGAAATTATCGCCCATACTGCTGGCAAAATGCGTAAAAACCGCATTCGTGTGCTGGCTGGTGACAAGGTTCAGGTGGAAATGACCCCCTACGACCTGTCCAAAGGGCGTATCAATTATCGCTATAAGTAACGTCTTGTGGGGCTGATCCCATGGGATTGATACTCGGATCGGCCAGCCCACGACGGTTGGAGCTGTTGGCGCAAATCGGCATCGTGCCCCATGAAGTGCGCCCAGCGGATATCGATGAAACACCCCTGAAAGGCGAAGGCCCACGCGCTTATGTGCGCCGTTTGGCCGAAGCAAAGGCGATGGCAATTGAACCTGACCCGTTTGACGTGGTGCTGTGCGCAGATACCACCGTTGCTGTTGGCACGCGCATCATGGAAAAACCAGTAGACCGCGCCGAGGCGCAGAAATTTCTGACCTTGCTTTCGGGTCGTCGGCATCAGGTGATCACCGGTGTGGCCGTGCGAAAAGGCAGCCGTGTAAGTGTGCGTGACGTCGTAACGCGCGTGCGGTTCAAGCGGATATCGGGCGACGAAATGACCGCGTATCTGGACAGCGAAGAATGGCAAGGCAAGGCGGGTGGCTATGCCATTCAGGGCCGTGGTGCCGCGTTGATCCCGTCGATCAATGGCTCATATTCAAATGTGGTTGGACTGCCCTTGGCAGAGACCGCGGCACTTCTTGCAGGGATGGGTGTGCGATGAAAAAGGGACGTCTTGTCATCCTCGATCAGATCGAAGGCCGTGATTGTGCGGCGCTGATCGACGATGGCCGTTTGACGGATTTTCTGGTGGATCCGCAAGGGACTGCACCACGCCCCGGTGCGATTTACCGCGCAAAGACTTTGCGGCCAATGAAGGGCCAAAATGGCATCACGCTCGATCTTGGGGGTGGGCACACGGGGTATCTGCGGCAGGCCAAAGGGATTGCTTCGGGTGAAACGATGTTGGTGCAAATTTCGACCCATGCCGAAGGATCAAAGGCTTCGCCTGTGTCGCCTAAGCTATTGTTTAAAAGTCGATATTGCATTGTGACGCCTGATGCACCGGGTCTGAATATCGCGCGGAAAATTCGCGATGAGGACGAACGGGATCGCCTTTTGGAGGTGGCACATGAAGCGCTCGAAGGGGCGGATGAGAGCCTTGGGTTGATTGTGCGCTCTGTGTCTGAGGGCGTAGATGCGGATGCGGTTTTTGAGGATATCACTGCCATGCGCACGGCTGCTGAAGCTGTGTTGGCAGAACCAACTGGTGACCCTGCACTGCTACAAGCAGCAGAGAGCGCGTCGCAAGTGGCGTGGCGCGAATGGGTCGATCCTGATCCTGACGACGTGATGCAGGATGCGGGCGGTTTAGAACTGCTTGGCTTTCGGGATTCCATTGATGCTTTGCTGTCGCCAAACGCGTTTTTGACGGGCGGGGCTTGGATGGCGATCGAACCCACCTCGGCACTGGTGGCGGTGGACATAAACACTGGCCCTGACACGTCCTTTTCGGCGGGTTTGAAGGCGAACCTTGCGGCGGCGAAGGATTTGCCTCGGCAGTTGCGTTTGCGCGGATTAGGTGGGCAGATTGTCGTCGATTTCGCCCCAATGCCCCGCAAAGATCAGCGCCAAGTCGAACAGGCATTGCGCGCAGGATTCAAAGCTGACGGCATCGAAACAGCCCTTGTCGGTTGGACAGGTTTGGGCCATTTTGAGCTGCAACGAAAACGCGAACGTTTGCCCTTGTCCGAAGTGTTGAAATAATGGCTTGCCCAATCTGTGAAAAAGAACCCGACGCGAAATATCGCCCGTTTTGTTCCAAACGCTGCGCGGACGTGGACTTGGGCAAGTGGCTTACCGAAAGCTATTCGATTCCAGGCGGTGCAACGGATGAAGAAGATGGTGTTTCATCGGATCAGGCCGCACAAGAGCCAAAAGTTCACTAACGCCTAAGAATCTACTTGCCAGCCAATCGACGCTATCCTAAAACGCCTCGACCACAGGATGGCATTGCCGTCCAATCCCCGTGCCCGGGTAGCTCAGTGGTAGAGCAGTGGATTGAAAATCCTCGTGTCGGTAGTTCAATTCTACCCCTGGGCACCACCTTTCCTTCAGAAAAATGACTTGTGAAATACCCAACACCTGTCCGTTGGCGTGATTTCGCCTTACATACTCTGACTCATACCTGAGGGCGGTTCTGACAGGGTAGAGAGACCTCGGATTTTGGAAGGCAAAGTCCATGTATACAAAAGACCACATAGCGCGGTTTGGCAGTGTTCGACCTAAACCAAAGGCAAAATCGGCCACCCGTTGACCCGCGCATAGAGGGGCCGCATGGTAAGCCTCGCAAGAATGAAGCGGTTGACTGATAAGCGTCGAAGCTTTGAAGGGAAACTGATCCTCGACGGATTGTGTAAAAGTTGTGATGTGTCCCAAGAGGTTGGGCTCACCTTTCCCAGCAAAAGCTATCCGCATTTATCCGAGTTTGAAGAGGTACATGAACAATTTAATTACCTGCCGATCCAAAGCCAACAAACCTGCAGACTCGGGCGACAATTAAAAGAAACACCGTATTTGATCATTATTGATGCGATTCTGCGTGGCGTCTAGCAAATTTGGAACATTGGAAAACTGAAGCTGTCCAAACGAACCTAGAACATTTTCCCTACTCTCATTTTCAGGCGGGTAGGGGGTTGTTCTTGCCATGAGCTCTAAATTGGCACTTGCAGGGCAGAAATCATGGCCCACGCCAACCATAAGCACTCCAATCAAACTCAATTTGAGGTTCAATTCAAATCAGCTCGGTCGTTGATCTTGCCTTGCCGCTGCGGTTGGCTCTGTGAGATTTCGCGAACTTGCTCTCGTAGCCATCTGTGGGCGGGATCATTCGTTGATCTTTGGTGCCATACCATGAAGATGCTTACAGGTTCCGCGCGAAACGGCAGGTCTGCCATGGCCAACGTACTTAGCGATGTGTGCTGCATATATTCAAATTGTGTTGTGATCAGATCAGTACCAATCAGAAACGGCGGTATACCTGCAAAGTTCGATACTGAGACCTTCGCTTTGGGCTGCGTAGTCAATTCCGGCGAGACAATGGCTTCGTCTGAGGAGCCACCAAGTGCGAAGTGCACCGCAACATGATCGGCATTAAGATAATCTTTGAGCGTTTTGGGTGCGTCACGCTGAGCGGGATCGTAAAAGATCTTCATCTTTCCGCTAAACAGTTTTTGCTGTATCAGGTCGGATGCATCTGGGGGCAGGGGCGTCAGCAACAGATCACATCTGGCATCGCGTAAGAAACCGACCGTTGGCACGCCTGAGGGGCGCAATTCAAGTGTAAGATCAATATCGCCCTGCCACGCCTGATGCAGCAGGCGCGGAAAAATCAGATCGCGTTGCATATCATTCGCGGCCACAACGAACTGCATTTGTTCAGAGCGTGGATCGAATGGGCGCAAATCGGTGAGCGCCTGTAATCTGTTTAATACGTCCAAAACAGGCATCTTCAGAGATAAGGCCGTCTCTGTTGGTGTGAGCCCTTGTCCAGAGCGCACAAACAAGGGATCCCCCAGAATCTTCCGTAGCTTGTTCAGCGAATGGCTGACAGTGGATTGCGTAACTTCCAATCGTTCCGCTGCGAGCGACACGGAAGATTCCTCAAGGATCATTAAGAATGTCCGCAGTAATTGGCCGTCCAGCTTTTGAAAATCGAAATCTTTCATAACTCTTATCGATGGGCATCGATTTATTTAATGTCAATGCGCCATTACCGTCAAAAGGTAATTTAGGGAGAAAACCATGAAAATGTCATCTATTCTGGTAGGCGCAGCGATTGCCATCGCAGGCGTATTACCTGTCAAAAGCTATGCCGAAGAGCTGTCTGTCGCGAACTTTGTGCCACCGCAGCACCACACCAATGCCGTTATGTTCAAATGGTTTGCCGACACGGTCGCAGAACGTTCAGGCGGATCCTTAACGGTCAAAGTGTTCCCCGCAGGCCAGCTGGGTGCGGGCCCTGTGCAGCAATACAAGCGCGCTGTTGAGGGTGTCGCCGACATTACGTTCGGTCTGCAAGCCTACACGCCCACAATCTTTCCCAAGTCAATGTTGATCATCCCTCCGGGCAAGGCCACGAACGCCAAGGAAGCGACCGAGCGTCTTTTGGCCGTTTATGACGACCACTTGGCTGACGAATATCAGGATGTGAAACTTCTGGGCATATTCACGACTGCGGGTAATGTCTGGGCCGCGACCAGTGACGTGTCTACGCTCGACAAGATCAAAGGCAAGAAAATGGTGCCTTACGCCGCCATGACAACACCTATTGTTGAAGCCTTGGGTGGTGTGCCCGTCCAGATGCCTGTGACCGAGATGTACACAGGCCTGTCCACTGGCACGATCGACGCAACGACAGCCACTTATAATAATATCACAGCACCGTGGAACTTCTGGGATGTATCCTCCCATCTGGTCAGCAACGTACCCGTACAGCATGCGGTGTTCTTTGTCGCGATGAACAAGGAGCGGTACATGGGTCTTTCAGACGAGCATCGCGCGATCATCGACGATCTGGCAGGCGAGACTTTCTCGCTCCGGGGGGCGGCCAGTTTTGACGGTGCGGATGAGAAATCATTGGAGATGATGCAAACCGCCGATCAAATGAACAAGGTCACACAAGTCGAAGTTAGTGCCGAAGAACGCGCCAAGATGGATGCTGCTGTGGCTGAAGGTCTTGAAGTGATCTTTGCAGATTACGAATCCCGCGGGATCACGGATGCCCGCGAAGTATATAACGCGATCAACCAATAACCTCCCTATGGGCGGCCTACGGGCCGCCCTTTTTTTTGACAAAGGTGGTGGTATGGAACGTATCGGTTTCATTGGACAATTGGATCGCGTGTTGATCTGGACCGGGGTATTGATTGGCGGCGCCATGCTCGCCTTTATGACGGTCTTTGGTACGTTGAACGTCATTGTCATGCGCAAGCTGATGAACGCGCCTGTGCGCGGAGCAGAGGATCTGATGATCCTGTCACTGGTTATCCTTGTTGCCATAGCGATACCGTTTGGTGGGAGGGTAGGGGCCCACATCGAAATCGAGATATTGGAATCCCGCATGTCCCCGTGGTTTGCACAATGGTCGATGTTTGTGGTGCGTTTGATTTGCGGCGCGCTCATGCTGCTGATGGCATGGGAGCTGGTCATCGCTGGCCAGAACGCCACCAAATTTGGCGAGACTACTCAGCAGTTGCTGATATCTTACGAGCCTTTTTATTACCTACTGGCCGTTTGCGTCGCGGTCTATGCGCTTGTTTGCGCGTCTGACGCGGTGCAATTGGCCCGCACTGGCAAGATTGTGCAAATCCCGATGGGAGACGAGCTATGATTAGTATGACGCTGCTAGGTATACTTGGCTTGCTGGCGCTTTTTGTGCTGTTGGCGCTGCGAGTACCTGTTGCCCTATCGATGATCTTGGTCGGCGTTGTAGGCACGATCCTTGCAACCGCTAACCGGTTCCTGCTGCTCGGTATGTCGTCCGATCAGGCTTGGGCGCGAGGCATCAAAACTGCCATGTCCAACCTGTCCGGCGAGACGTTCGAGGCGGCCTCAAACTATAATCTACTGGTCATTCCGATGTTCGTGTTGATGGGCAACCTTGCCGGCGTGTCGGGCATGTCTGCTGATCTGTTTGCCGCTGCCTATCGTTGGATGGGCCACATGAAGGGCGGCCTTGCGTCCGCGACCATCGCGGCCTGCGCAGGATTTGCCGCCTTGTCGGGGTCGTCCCTTGCGGCGGCGATCACCATGGGCCGCGTGGCGCTGCCCGAGATGAAGAAGTTCAACTATTCCGACAGCCTTGCCACCGGATCTGTCGCGGCTGGCGGCACGCTTGGTTTCCTGATCCCGCCGTCGGGTGGCATGATTATCTATGCGGTGCTAACTGAACAATCCATTGGCCGTCTGTTTATGGCGGGCGTCATTCCGGGCATCTTGATGACCGTTCTGTTTATCCTCGCCATTCGCTTCACAGTGATGCGCAAGCCCGAAGCGGGCCCGCCCGGTGAGCGCGCCGCATGGCCCGAGCGCCGAGATGCGTTGTTGGCGGCGTTGCCCTTCATCGCTGTTGTCGGCATCACCATTGGCGGGATGTATTCAGGGTTCTTCACACCTGTTGAAGCGTCCTCTGTAGGCGCATTCCTGACGCTGTTGGTTGCCATTTGGCGGCGGTCCCTGAACCGTGTGGCGATCCGTGAAGTCATTCTGCAAACGGTCAAAGCATCCGCCACCGTCTTTATGATTATCATCGGTGCGTTCATCTTTATCCCGTTCATGTCGTTAACGGAATTGCCAGGCCAACTGGTCACAATCATGACGTCACTGCCCATCGGCGACTATGGCGTGCTGTTACTGATCATCCTGATTTACATGTTTCTTGGCATGTTCCTCGAAGGCATCGCGATGCTGGTTCTGACCATCCCTGTGGTCCTGCCGATCATCGCCGCGTTGGAGTTCGGTTTTGATCCCTCTATGGCGGATATGAAGATGATCTGGTTCGGCATCATCGTGGTGATCGTGCTGGAAATGGGGATGATATCACCCCCTGTTGGATTGAACGTCTTTGTGGTGAAATCCATCGCACCTGGCGTGCCTATGGGGCAGATTTTCCGTGGCATCTGGCCGTTCTGGTTCGCCATGGCACTCATGCTGATCCTGCTAATGATATTTCCGCAAATCGCAATTTTCCTACCACAGACGATGGTAGGCTGACCAAGGGAAGGTTTTTGAATATGCACGAAGGTAGAACCTATATCGTGACAGGTGCCGCGTCCGGTATTGGCGCTCAGACGGCGAAAGTTTTGAAAGCGCAAGGGGCCAGAGTTATTGGGGTGGACCGTAATGAAGCCGCCGACGTGGACCAATTTTTCAAGGCTGATCTAAGCGATCCTGCATCCATTGATGGGCTGATTGCCGCCTTGCCTGATGGGGTTAACGGGCTGGCGAACATTGCCGGCGTGCCACCGACAGCACCCGCAGCTGTGGTCATGCGGGTCAACCTCTATGGTTTGCAACGCTTGACGTACGGGCTGATCCCTAAGTTGGCGGACGGTGCATCTATCGTTAA
Source organism: uncultured Amylibacter sp. (assembly GCA_938001995.1). Taxonomy (GTDB): domain Bacteria; phylum Pseudomonadota; class Alphaproteobacteria; order Rhodobacterales; family Rhodobacteraceae; genus Amylibacter. Next base: position 8,767 of record CALLAV010000308.1, read on the forward strand.
TCTTGGCTCGCTTGCTGGGTTTGGCTGGCCGAATTCCGTTGCACAGAGCAAGGCTGCGCTGGCCTTAACGCTAGAGGACGATGTGGACGGGTTTTGTGATGCACAAGGTCTGAACGACGACGATACCGGGCGGAATTACTTCCTCTCGAAAGAAGCGCTGATTATCTGGACGATGCAAAATCGTTGGACATGGCGCGACCGCGCGATCACCATGAATTGCGTCAGTCCTGGCCCCGTAGATACGCCCATCCTTAGCGACTTTGTGCAGACCCTTGGCGAGCGTGCGGAGGAAGACATGAAAGTCATGGACCGTCCCGGAACGCCGCAAGATGTGGCCCCCGTTGTCAGCTTTGCATTGAGTGAGCACGCGAAATGGTTCCGCGGTGCAAACCTGACCGTTGATGGCGGCATGTCGAGCCATATTCTCTCAAACATTCACCAATTCTAAGGAAAGAAAAACGATGCCAACTGACAAGACACTCCACGCAAAAGGTCTCTATCTGGAGGGGATCCGCGACGGCAAGGTTTGGGACGCACTGAACGCGCATACCGGTGACCGTTACACCCAGCATTCCACTGGGGTGGCCGACGGCAAACAGGGCTTCGCCGATTTCTTTGTACCATTTCTTGAGCGGAATCCCATTCGCGACATCCAGGTCGTGCGCGCCATTGAGGACGGGCCATACGTGTTTCTGCACGTCTACCAAAGCCTCAACAACGGAGAAAGCCAGTGGGTCACGGGCGATCTTTTTGACACGGATGACAACGACCTTGTGGTTGAACATTGGGACGTCATTCAGGAATTTGCCAAGGAAACCGTTTCTGGCCGCACGATGGTCGATGGCCCTACCGAGATCGAAGATCTGGACAAGACCAATGCGAACAAGGCCAAGATCCAAGCCTTTTGCGATGATATCCTGATTGGTGGGCAGTTCGACCGCGTCACAGAGTTCATTTCGACAGAGCAGTATGACCAGCACAACCCTGCCGTTGGCGACGGGATTGACGGATTTGGCGCCTATGCTGCTAGCCTCGCAGAACAGGGCCGCTCCATGATTTATTGGAAGGTTCACAAGCTGATTGGACAGGGCAATTTTGTGGTTGCCATGAGCCACATGCAGATGGGCGACAACCATTATTGTGTCTTCGATATTTTCCGCCTCAAGGACGGTTTGATCGTTGAGCATTGGGATGTGACGGAGCAGATCCTCGCGCCTGAACAATGGAACAATCAAGGTAAATTCTAACCAGCATAGGACCGCACCATGAGCAATATGGATCAAGTCATCACAACGCAGATCGTGATAAACGGGGAAACCCGGGCCGCGTCCAATGGTGCGGTCTAC
>CALLAV010000309.1 GCA_938001995.1 uncultured Amylibacter sp.
CACCGAAGCCATTCGTCAGCAACTGGGTCTAGAAGTCGGCGATGCGGCGTTCTTCTTGGGTGGTAAACCTGCCGCGTTTGAAGGCGTTGCAGGGCGTGCGCGCAATGTGATCGGTGAGGAGCTGAAGCTGACGAAAACGGATACGTTCGAGTTCTGCTGGATCGTTGATTTCCCGATGTATGAAGCGGACGAAGAGACGGGCAAGATTGATTTCAGCCACAACCCGTTTTCGATGCCGCAAGGCGGTATGGATGACCTTATGAATAAGGAACCGACCGAGATTTTGGGCTATCAGTACGACCTTGCCTGTAATGGGTATGAGCTGATCTCGGGTGCTGTGCGGAACCACAAGCCAGAGATTATGTATAAGGCGTTTGAACTGGCAGGCTATCCAAACGAAGAAGTCGACAAGCGCTTTGGCGGGATGGTCAATGCGTTTACATATGGTGCGCCGCCCCACGCGGGCTGTGCGACAGGGATTGACCGTCTGGTGATGCTGCTCGCGGATGAGCAGAACATCCGTCAGGTTATCATGTTCCCGATGAACCAAAGAGCCGAAGATTTGATGCTGGGCGGGCCGTCTGAGCCAACGAACGAACAGTTGCGCGAATTGGGTCTGCGGGTCATTCCACAGGAAGACTAAAAAACGACCAGCGCGGCGTGAAAGACACGTCGCGTTGATTGTTTTCGAAAATGCTCAATCGCGTTATGGTTTTGTTTGCGTGGCCGATTTAAGCTGCAAAGAAAACTTGTTTGAGGCGTCATTGCAGTGACAGATACCCCTATGACTTTGGGCGAAAAACTCGCCTCTATTTCCTATGAGCCAGATCAGCTGCCGACGGCAGGTTTGTCCGTAAGACAACGGATATTCGGCGCTGTGATCTTGTTGATCTATGGCGCGGTAATCGTCTGGGTTTTGTCGGTTTTTCCTGACATGCATCTGGGTGTTATCGCTGCGATTATCCTGTCGTGGTTGATTTTGCGTTGGCGTTTGTTTGCGTCAAAAGCTGCGGGGCGACGCGGGGCAAAAAGACGATCAGCCCCACACTTCTTACTGGTGGGGGATCAGCAAGGCTTCATGGCAAGCCTGCGTTTGCAGGACAAGACAGCCGTGATTGATGGCAGTAACATCTATCATTTTGGGCATTCAAACGATGCAGATGCGCAGGTGCTGGGCGGTGTGGTGGCGCAATTGCGTGATGAAGGGTATCGCGTCGTCTGCTTTTTTGACGCAAACATTTACCACACGCTGAGCGAACATGGCGCGTTTTCGGCACGGACCCGCCACACGCCCTCGCTTTTGACGGATATTTTCGGGCTGGGGTCACATGAGATTTACGTTGTGCCAAGCGGGGTGCAGGCGGATAAATATGTGCTGACCTGTCTGCGCCACATGCCAATTTCTTTTGCCGTTACAAACGACAAATTCCGTGATTACGCCAAGCAGTTTGGCGCTGTCATGAAGGGCGACGAGTGGCGAAAAGGGGTTATGATTTCAAAGAACGAAGTCAAACTGTTCAAACACAAGTTTAAGACACCCGTATACGTGTCTTAGCTTTCTTTCACTTTCCAAATCGGCTTTTTCGGATAGAGCCCTTTTGGGTGCAAAAACACTTTCGCGCCTTTTTGGGTGCGGTTGTACAGATCCACGGCGTGGGCGTTCACCAGACGGGCGCAACCGTTCGACACGTCAAAGCCAATTGTTTTTGGTTTGTTTGTCCCGTGAATGCGCAAAAAGCTGTCACCTTTGCCTTGATAAAAAAGGTAAATGGCACGCGCGCCGAGCGGGTTGTTTGGCCCCCCAGGCATACCTTCTTCGAATTGTTTGTACTGGTTTGGCGACCGTTCGATCATATCGGGTGTCGGGGTCCAGCTTGGCCATTCTTTTTTCGCGCCCACGTAAAAGCTGCCGCTTTCGTACAGATTGTCACGGCCAACGCCAACGTAATAGCGGATGGCTTGTTGATCGGCCTGCATCAGGTACAGCGAATAGTGATCGGGCACCACGTGGATTTCACCCGGTAAGCCGCCCTTTACCTTGACGATTTTTGGGGCAAAAGCCTCTGGAATTGGGGTTTCTTTGGCGATGGTGCTGTCAAAGGCAAAGCTGAGTTTTGGAATAAAGACGCCAGCAGCGGCGGCAGATGCGATAAAGTCACGACGTTTCATTAAAATGGTCCCCAAAGGCTAATTAAAGCCAGCGTACTGTAAAAATGGGGGCAGGTTAAATCCCTATTTCATAGCATTTTCGTGAACTGTGGTTTGCGCGGCACAAGGTGTGGGCCGCGCGTCACAGGGTTAAGGCGCGATGATCGGTTGTGATTTCAGGTCGCTGTCTTGTGTTGGAACGTCTTTGAATGTTGACCCATGTTCAAACCAACTGCGCGGCGCGGCGGCGCCCCAAAGGGTTTGGCGTTGTGGATCTTTAAGGTCCCAATTGATCGGTTCATGGTCTGGATCAACCGTCTGATAATCAGAACAGTAGATTTCCGTGCGATGGCCGTCAGGGCAGAGAATGTACAAGAAAAACGCGTTCGAGATGCCGTGACGGCCCGGTCCACGTTCGATATTTGCAACATAGCCCGTCGTCGCCATCAGATCGAGCAGATCAATAATATTGAGCGGTGTCGGTACCCAGAACGCCAGATGGTGCAGACGTGGGCCTGTGCCGTTGGTAAAGGCTACATCGTGAACGCCACCTTTGCGGTGCATCCACGCGGCCCAGTTGCGGCCTGTTTCAGCGTCCGAAGTGTGTTCAGTGACGCGAAAGCCCAAGTCGTTCCAAAATGCGATACTTTCGTCCACATTTGACGAGAAGTAAT
>CALLAV010000310.1 GCA_938001995.1 uncultured Amylibacter sp.
GGCCTTGCCAGCCCCGTTGGACCCAAACAAGACGGACGATGATTTTGGCGACTTCATATTCGGACCGCTGGGCGAATATGTGGCAGCCCATGGAATGGATCACTTCGAGGTGTCGATGCGCGCGATTAAAGCGATCACAAAACGGTTTTCTATGGAATATGCGATCCGCCCGTTTTTGAACGCGGATCCTGTACGCACAATGGCGGTTTTGCATGAGTGGGCAGGGGATGAAAACTATCACCTGCGCCGATTGGTCAGCGAGGGCACGCGGCCCAAACTGCCGTGGGGGATGAAGATCGGGCTGGATGTGCGGGATGCCCTTCCTGTGTTGGATAAACTGCATACAGATGGCACACGTTATGTGACGCGATCTGTGGCGAACCATCTGAACGACATTGCGAAACTGGATCCATCTTTGGTGGTCGAAACCCTGACCCGTTGGCAGGGTTTGGGGCGACAAGACGCAAAAGAGCTCGACTGGATGACACGCCATGCGCTGCGCACTTTGGTAAAGAAGGGTGACCCTGCGGCCATGACGCTGTTGGGATATGTCGCGGACCCTCCGATTGACGTTGGAGCCATCAAACTCGGCGCTGAAGCCGTCACCATCGGGGATGCTTTGGCCTTTGATGTGGCGATTAAAGCCACTGGCCCCGCCAAGGTGTTGGTCGATTACATTGTGGAGTTCGTGAAGGCGGATGGGTCACGCAAGGGCAAGGTGTTTAAGTTAAAGCAACTGGACATGAAAGGCGGTGAGACTGTGGTTCTCAGCAAACAACATCGCTTTAAGGGGGATGCGACGACGTTCAAATTGTATCCTGGAAAGACGCGAATAGTGTTGCAAATCAACGGGGTAGAGCACGCATCAGTGGAGTTCGACCTGGTCTAAGAGCGGCAATTTTTGTAAACGGAACGTTAATTAAGACCCTGCAAATATGAAGCGTCATTAGAAGCGTCTTATATGACGCTTCTAATAAAGCGTCTTAACCGCAAGGTCTTGGGACGCAATGGTGCTTGCCGCGTGTAAGTTGCGCTGTTATCTGACTGAAAGCGTAAGGAATAACAGCGGAGCGCCCCGTGGCCGCCCAAGACACCCCACGATTGGAACTGCAAAACATCTGCCACAGTTTTGGCAGTGATGCCGCTGTGGACGGCGTGTCGCTGCGCCTGCACTCAGGCGAAGTGATCTGTTTGCTTGGTCCCTCGGGGTGCGGGAAATCAACAACTTTGCGCATCGCAGCTGGGGTGGAATGCCAAGACACAGGCGCGGTTTTGGTCGATGGCAAGGTGGTGTCGGATCAAACGTGCCACATGCCGCCCGAAAACCGCTCGATCGGGTTGATGTTCCAAGACTTTGCGTTGTTTCCACATCTGGATGTCGGAGCCAACATTGCCTTTGGTCTCAGCGGGTCGCGCGCAGAAAAGAAGGCGCGGGTGCTGACTTTGTTGGATCGTGTGGAACTGTCTGGATACGCGCATAAATACCCCCATGAATTGTCAGGTGGTGAACAGCAGCGGGTGGCGCTGGCCCGCGCCGTTGCGCCGCGCCCGCGTGTTCTGCTAATGGATGAGCCGTTTTCAGGCCTTGATGATCGTCTGCGCGATGACGTGCGCGATGCGACGCTTGAATTGCTCAAGGATGAGGGCACGGCGGTCTTGCTGGTGACGCACGAACCCGAAGAAGCCATGCGCATGGCAGATCAGATTGCGCTGATGCGGGCAGGGCGGATCGTGCAACAAGGCGCACCTTACAATATCTATAATGCACCCAAGGACCGCGAGGCGGCGGCGTTTTTCTCAGACATCAATGTGGTGTCGGGTGTGGTGAAAAATGCTCTGACGGAAACGCCCTTTGGTCAATTCCTGGTGCCAGGGGCCGTTGATGGCACCGAAGTCGAGATTATTATCCGCCCCCAACATCTGCGGCTTGATTTTGATCGCCATGGCAAAGGGCCGAATCCGACCACGCAAGAAGGTACACCTGCAAAAGGTGTGGTGGCGCGCGCGCGCTATCTTGGAAACCATTCGCTGGTGGAATTTGAAATGGCCTATGATGGATCACGCCTTCAAGTGACGGTTCCCGGGGTATTCCTGCCAGAATCAGGCCGCGTTTTGTGGCTGTCCATGCGCCGCGACCGCTGTTTCGTCTTTCCAAAAACATAAAACTCTAAATAAATCACAAGTCTTTCGCGCCCTTTTTGTGAGTGGCCCGTGAAGACTTCGTCAAAAACTGTGAGTGTTCCGTGAAAGCGACCGAAGTGTGCGAAACGTCACTTTTAAACCGCCCCACGATGCCTACTCAGGACCTACGATTGTTTCTTTGGAGTTTTTGATGTTGGATCATTTTAGCACAGCTCGCGACCTTCTGAGCACCTTTGATATGTCCCTGATTTGTAACGGGATTGGTGTGCTGGGTTTCATGCTTTACTTGACGTCTTACACGTTAGTGACGTTTCAGCGGATCGACAGCCGAGGGTTGTTGTTTTTCTGTCTGAATACGGGGGCGGCGGCGATGGTATTGATCAGTCTGACACAAAACTTCAACTTGGCCTCTGCGCTGATCCAAGTGGTTTGGATTGGTTTGGGTGCCATAGCAATCGCAAAGCGCCTGTCGCGTCCTACGGCGGTGGCGTGATCCTAGCGCCCAGACCTTGTATTTTCAGGGTCTGGGTGATGGATTAAACCTAAATGGCGCAATCTGCGTGAAATATTCTCCCAATTTCACGTGATTGCGACCGTTTGGGGTTTGAACCCTGCACAAAAACCCATAAGTGTATGCGGTAACAGCTTTAAGGCGTGACGATCACGCCGAATGGGAGACTTAAAATGACACTTACACCGATGTTTATCCAAAATATTGGCCTGCCTGGCATCTTGCTGATTGCTGTGGTTGTGCTGGTTTTGTTTGGTCGTGGTAAAATTTCATCCCTGATGGGTGAAGTTGGCAAAGGTATTACGTCCTTCAAAAAAGGCGTGAACGAGGGCAAAGAAGAGCTCGAGGCCGCCGCGATGGAAGAGGCCAAAGACGTGACACCTGAGAAAGACAAATCTTAAGCGATTTGTTTGGCTCGTCGGTCTTATCGGAGCACCTAAATGTTTGATATCGGCATGGCAGAGATGGCTGTGATTGGCGTTGTTGCGCTGATTGTTGTTGGCCCAAAAGATCTGCCACAGATGTTTCGCCGTGTAGGTCAATTTGTGGGCAAAGCCCGTGGCATGGCCCGCGACTTTCAGCGTGCAATGGAACAGGCAGCCGATGACAGCGGCGTTGGCGATGTGGCTGCGGATGTGAAACGTGCGGCGTCGATGAAAAATCTGGGTCTGGATGATATCAAGACCACGATGAACGACTATAAAACCAGCTTTGAACCCAAGAAGGTTGATGCGGCACGCGAACACGCCGCGCGCGTTTCGGCGGCGGAAGAAGCGAATAAGGCGGCTGGTGAATGGCCGCCTGAAGGCGTCGAAGTTGTTGAGAATTCCGAAGTGGTAGAAACGGCGCCCAAGCCTGCGGCCAAGAAGCCAGCGGTTAAGAAAGCCGCTGCGAAAAAGCCCGCAGCCAAAAAGACCGCCGCGAAAAAAGCCCCTGCCCAAAAAGCCTCGGCCAAAAAGCCAGCCGCCAAGAAAACGGCCGCAAAAAAGACGACTGCGTCAAAGAGTAAAGCATGAGCGACACCGACGAAGTTGAAAACAGCGCAGCCCCGCTGATCGAGCATCTCGCAGAGCTGCGCACACGCATTTTGTATTGTATCTACGCGCTGCTGGCCGCTGTTCTTGTGGTGTTTTTCTTTGCGGATCCGCTGTTGGATTTCCTTGTGCGGCCTTTGGCGAAAATCCTTGTGGAATATGGCCAAGAGTCCACGTTGATCTTTACCGCGCCGCAAGAAAAGTTCTTTGCCTTCTTCCGCATTTCTTTCATCGGCGGTTTCATGGTGGCCTTTCCTGTTGTCGCCTTCCAGATGTGGCGGTTCGTGGCCCCTGGGCTTTATAAAAACGAGCAGGGCGCGTTTTTGCCGTTCATCATTGCGTCCCCCTTGCTGTTCCTGCTGGGCGCGAGTTTTGCCCATTACGTGGTAACGCCGTTGGCGATGCGGTTCTTTGTCGGTTTTGCAGACATCATTCCAATGGTGTCCGATTTGGTTGCGGGAGGAGACGATGATGTCTTGCCGACCAACCCTGACGAAGTGAAAACCGTGATCCTGCCGTCGATCAAGGAAAGCCTTGATCTGACACTGAAATTTATCTTTGCCTTTGGCATCTGTTTCCAATTGCCCGTGCTATTGACCCTTATGGGGATGGCGGGTTTGGTCAGTTCTGAAGGTCTGCGCAACATGCGCAAATATGCGGTTGTGGGCATTCTGGTGCTGGCCGCTGTGGTGACGCCCCCTGATGTGATCACGCAGGTGATCCTGTTTACGGTTGTTTACTTGCTGTACGAGATTTCGATCTGGCTGGTGATCATGGTGGAACGCAAGCGAGAGAAAAAGCTGCGTGCCGAAGGGTATTACGACGATGAAGACGCCACTGACGCTACGGGCAAACACCCAGAGGAATTGTGATGTCCGAGGACGCGTTGATCCGCATTGCCGAGGCGTTAGAACGCATTTCACCCGCGCCACTGGCCGCCCCTGATTTCAGCGCGGCAGAGGCTTTTGTGTGGCATGTATCCCCGGATCGTCTTGAACCCGTTGCAAAAGTGAACCGCGTAGATATCGGATTGCTTGTCGGCATTGATCGCGCGCGGGACACGCTGATGGACAACACGCTGATGTTTGCCCGCGGGAATGCTGCGAACAATGTTTTGTTGTGGGGCGCACGGGGGATGGGGAAATCCTCGCTCGTGAAAGCGGCCCATGCAGAGGCAAATGCAAAGGTTGGCGGGCTGAAACTGGTCGAAGTGCAGCGCGAAGATTTGCCGTCCATCGGGCGCTTGCTGAACGTATTGCGCGCGGCAGGGGATCAGCGGTTCTTGCTGTTCTGTGATGATCTGTCATTTGGGCATGACGATGCCCATTACAAATCCCTTAAGGCGGTTTTGGATGGCGGGATCGAAGGACGGCCCGAAAATGTGGTGTTCTATGCGACGTCAAACCGTCGCCATTTGATGCCGCGCGATATGATCGAAAATGAACGCTCCACCGCGATCAACCCTGCCGAGGCGGTTGAGGAGAAAGTCTCCTTGTCGGATCGTTTTGGACTGTGGCTTGGCTTTCATCCGTGCGATCAAGATGATTACCTCGCGATGATCCGAGGCTATTGCGAAGCCCACAATGTTGAGATCTCAGACGAAGACCTCTGGGCCGAGGCGATTGAGTGGCAAGCCACACGTGGGAATCGTTCTGGACGTGTCGCTTGGCAGTATTTTACCGATCTTGCTGCCCGACGTGGTATCGCAATCGCCACCTAACGCAGACTTTTGGGCGTGTCGCGGTGGGTTTTCCACGCGGTGTAAGCACTGGACAAATCGGCGTTCGTGGTTGTGGCAAAATACTCCCGCATGAAGCGATTGTATTCAAACTGCGGCGCGATGGTTTGCGTGCGTTGGCCTTTTGTCGCTTCCCAATGCTGCAGGGCCTCTGCCAGTGTTTTACCTGACCCGTTTGCGATGAAATCGCGCAGTTCTTTGTTGAACGAAAACCGTGTTTTCGCGTGGGTTTCAAAGAAAGCGCGCAAGGATTGGCAACAGCGCCAGTTTTCACCTATCACAGTGTCCATTGTGAATGTATCGGGCATCGCCCCGCGCTGCACTGTGGTCAATTTCGGCGCTTTGCGCCCCGATAGAAACGCGGCAATGCGCTCTGTCAGCTCCAGTTTTGATCCCGACGTCGGCAACCCTTTGTCGCGGTAATACTGCGTAAGCGAGGTGCGGTGCCAATAGGCGTCTTGAAATGCGGTGAGCGTGATGGACTGTGGAATTGGCGGGATCATGTGAGGCTCCTTTTGATCAGAACCTATCCGAGCGTGCTGACAATTCCTGTCAGTTACAGCGCGATGAATACCAGATAAGCCGCGTAGGCCGCGTAGCTGGCAATCAGCAAGGGGCCTGTGAATCTGCGCGGTGCGGCAGAGTTCATGCACAACAGCAAGATCACGGTCATGGCGATCAGGATTGCGACGTCCATCCACAGATGCGTTGCATAGGTGAACGATCCGATCAAACCTGACAGGCCGAGGATGCCAAAGATGTTAAAGATTTGGCTGCCAGCGATGTTGCCAAGGATCAAGTTCGGACGCTTGATCCGCGCGGCAGCGATGCACGAAGACACCTCGGGCAGCGACCCGCCAGCGGCAATCACAGTCGCGCCGATGACGGCTTCCGGGATGCCCATATATTGCGAGAGGGTGACGGCGTAACCCACTGCAAAGTCTGAGAATATCGCCATGGCCGCTGCGCCACCAACAACCATAATCCCAGCCAGAACAAGGGGGATGCTGGTGTCAAACTCCTCGTCTTCTTCTTCCATGGTTGAACTGGTCAATGAGCGGTACATGAAATACGCAAAGGCCAACAAAAGCAGCAACGCAAAGGGCAATGTCATCGACGCAATGCCATCGTTCGATGTGAAAAGCGTGTTCGCGAGTAATGCAAGCGCGCCTAAGCCGCCCAAGATCACTGTCTTGGTGTATTCGGGCCGCGCTTTTTCAAATTTCAACAGCATCCCTGCAATGCCAATTCCAAGGCCCACGTTCACGATGTTGGACCCGATGATGTTGGAAATAACGATGTCACCCGCGTTGTCCAATACGGCAGACACGTTGATCGCCACTTCTGGCGCGGAGGTGCCGATGGCCACAATAACGGAGCCTACGATAAATTCAGGAACGGACAGGCGGGTCGCAATGGCCACCGCACCTTTGACGAAATAGCTTGCGGAAATCACAACAATTGCAAGGCACACAGGCAGAGCCACTGCGAGAAATAGGATTGAGTCGCTCACGAATGTTTCTTTCAGTTTGTCCCTTTCAGACGCAGTTAGTGCCTTGGCAGAAGGGCTGCAAGGCCTAGGGTCCGATTATTGAGACAGATTGAACGGAGTTTTTTGAGAAACAGAATTAACGGTCTTTGAGTTTTGGATTCAAAGCATCGTTCAAACCATCGCCCACAAGCGAAATGCACAAGACAGTGATGAAGATCGCCACGCCTGGGATTGTGACCGTGTAGCCCGCATCCAGAATGTATTGGCGATTGGAGCCGATGATCTGGCCCCAAGACACGACGTTTGGGTCCGTAAGGCCGAGGAAGGACAGACCTGCCTCGAACAGGATAGCGCTGCCGACCATAAGGGCGGATTGCACGATGATGGGGGGCAGGGCGTTTGGCAGGATCACCGAAAACATAATTTTCAAAGGTCGCGTGCCAGAAGAGCGCGAAGCCATGAAGAACTCCAACTCGCGGATACGCAAGAATTCAGATCGGGTGATGCGGGCCACGGCTGTCCACGACACGACGCCAATAGCAACGGTGATCATAGGAAGGGACGCACCAAACAAAGCGACGATAACCATTGCGAACAGAAGGGTCGGGAGGACTTGGAAAAACTCGGTGATGCGCATCAGCACTTCTTCGACCCAGCCGCGATAAAAGCCTGCGAGTGCGCCGACAGAGACACCGATGACTACGGACATAAAGGCCGCGGAGAGGCCGATAATGATGGAAACCCGTGCGCCTGCGATGATTTGTGCCATGAGATCACGGCCCAAGTAATCTGTTCCGAGCCAGAATCCGTCCACACCCGGAGGGGAGAAAGGCGCCCAGAGCATTTCATAGGGGTCGATGCCATAGATTGCAGGACCAAAGATCGCCGCAAAGATGATGATCGTTAGAACAATCAAGCCCAACAGGGCTGCGTAATTGCCGCGAAACCGCCGCCATGCTTGGCCCCACGGAGATTGCGAAACGTGAGGCGCGTCTGTGGTCAGATCGCTCATCCTTTGCCTCCGATCCGTGGATCCACCAGCTTTTGGGCAAGGTCGGTCAGAAGGTTGCCGACGATCACAACAAGCGCAGAGAAGAATAGGATGCCGAGGATCGTGGGCGTATCCCGCGCGAGGATCGAGGTGAAGGCGAGGGTGCCGAGGCCAGGCCACGAAAACACGGCCTCGACCAAAACAGCGCCAGAGATAACGGCAGAGAATTGCAGGCCTGCGAGCGTAATCACAGGGGAGAGCGCGTTTTTAAGGGCGTGTTGATAGACAACTTTTCGATGCGGCACGCCTTTCGCATAGGCGGTGCGCACGTAATCGGTGCGCAATTGTTCGAGCATGGTTGCCCGCGTGAGGCGGGAATAGAGCGCGAGAAATACCGAAGCGAGTGTGATCATGGGCAAGATCAGGTGAACGATCACATCCCATGTTTTCACGAAGAAACCGCCTTCAATTGTCACGTCCCGCATGCCTGCAACGGGGAACCACTGGAATTGTAAGGAAAAGCCGATAAGCAGCAGGATGCCTGTCCAAAACACTGGGGCAGAATATCCAAAGAGCGCGATGAACGTCACGAAATGGCTGGTCATACCGTTGGGGTTCTGCGCGGATACCACGCCGAGGAAAACGCCAATTAAAAGGGCAAGGATTTGGGCGGAAAAGACCAGCAGCAAAGTGGCTGGAATGCGTTGCATGATCAATTCTGTAACGGGTTCGCGGTAGTAGAAAGAGTAACCGAGGTTGCCTTGCAATACATTGCCGATGTAACGGCCGAGTTGCACTAGGAACGGCTGGTCCAGCCCATATTCGGCGCGGATCGCGGCCAGAACTTCTGCATCAGCACCACCGTTGGCCTGTGCGATTGTGTCCGCCACATCGCCGGGTGCAAGGTGCATCATTGAAAAATTAAGCACCAAAACAGCAAGCAAAAGAATTGCCGCGTAGACGGAACGCACAAGAAGTGTTTGGAGGAAAATCACGGGGAGGCAGCCCTTGAGAAAGTGTTGCGCGGCGAAGGGTTTCGCCGCGCAGGTTTTGTTTTACTTCAGGTAGGTCATGTCGATTGGTGTGGATGTGCCCCAGATCCCAATCGGTGGGTTGCCCACTTTATCTGTATTGTAAACAGTGTGATACGGCAGTGTGTTCGTGTGATACACAGGTACCTCATCCGCGATGATCGCTTGGAACTCTGCATAGAGTGCTTTGCGTTTCGCATCATCCGTTTCAACCGCAGCCATGGCCATCAGCTCGTCCACACGGGCGTTGGAATAACCCTGCGTGTTGGACCAAACGCCTTTTTGGATGTTTGAGCTGTCGTATGTGCGGTGAACGCCGATCACTGGATCACCCCAGTTGAACACGGTGTCCCAAGACATATCGAAATCGCCTGTGCCCATCTTTTTCGCCCAAGTTGGGAAATCAGCGGAGGAGACAACTTCGACGTCGATGTCCACTTTCTTAAGCGCAGCTTTGACGTATTCGACTTGTGGTTTCACACCTGGCCAACCGAAATCAATCGTCAGCGACATGCGTGAGCCGTCTTTGACAGGGAAACCTGCTTCGTCCAGCAACGCTGCTGATTTTTCCAGATCAAGGTCATAGCCATCTTGCGCCGCATAAAACGGGCTGTCTGGGTGGATACCTGTTGTGGAATCGCTGGCTGTGCCTTGCATCAGCGCCTTGTGGATGAAGTTTTTGTCCACAGCGTAGGCAATCGCTTTGCGCACACGCACATCGGCCAATGGGCCTTTGGTTGTGTTCATGGCCAGCCAATCAAGCGGACCAATCGCGCCGTAGCCATCGGCTGTCACAGTCAAGCTGTCGACGTCCTTCAAACGGTTGATGATGCGGGGCAGCGATTCAAACGCCCCCATGTGCAACTCGCCGTTCTCATAAGCAATCGCGCGGGCCGCTGGATCGGTGATGATCCGCATGACGATTTTGTCGAGGTATGGGCGACCATCGATGAAGAAGTCATCAAAGCGTTCCAAAATAACGTGCTCGCCGTTTTTGAACTCGACCAGTTTGAACGGGCCAGAGCCAACAACGTTTTCGTTGTTGCGCGGGTGCGCTTTCACGTCTGTGATTTCACCGTCGCCGTAGATGTGTTTTGGGATGATGGACATCAACTGACCAGACATGGCCAACATCAGGGCAGGGTGCGGTTTGCTGAGTTTCAGAACGGCTGTGTGCGCATCTGGTGTTTCCACGGAGTCCACTGGGGCGAACATGGATTTGAACGGGTGGTTCGCTTTGATCACCTCAACCGAAAACGCCACATCTGCGGATGTGAGCGGCGTGCCGTCGTGGAATTTCGCGTTTTTCACAAGGTTAAGCGTGACGGTCAAACCGTCCTCAGACGTTTCCCATGTTTCCGCTAGGTATGGCTGCGGTTCCCAGTTTTCGTCGTACCGCAGAGGGGACGCAAACAGCTGCGCGCCCGGAAAGCCCGTCACGATGCCAGATTGAACGGCAGAGTTTAGATTGCGAACGTTTGAGCCGAGAACGGTAACAAGCGTGCCGCCTTTTTTGGGTTCATCGGCATGGGCCGAGGTCGCGACCATGGACGCCAGCGCAGTCGCTGTCATCAGGCCTTTAAATATATGTCTCATGAGACAATCCTTCTGTTGGTTAACACTGTTTTTGATTTTTATAAAACAAGCCTAGACCAGCGTCCTTCCATTAGAAAAGAGCATTAATCAAAGTGATTGCGCTAATTAATGATGGTTTGTGTCAATGACGATATTATCAAATATGCCTTCCTTGGCCAAAGTTGTGCATTGGTCGATAAAGGATTGGACCATTTTTGGCTGACGGGTCCGCGCCTGCGTTGCGATGCCGAACACGGGAACGATGGCCTCGTCTTTGATCTGAACGGCACAAAATCGATCATCATCTTTACGATAATCATGAGGTAAGATGTTCAAAATGGAATACCCATAGCCGCCCGCAACCAGCGCGCGGGTCATTTCAGCCGAGCGTGTGGAATGGACGACATTGGGTGTTTGTCCGTGTTTTTCAAACATACTGGTGAAAAAATCCCGTGTTCTGGGCAAATCCAACATAATCATGGATCGCTCTGCCAAATCGGCAAAGGACACACTGTCTGCGGTGGCAAGCGGGTCGTCCTTGGGCAACAACGCGTGGGGAGGGGCAGCAAAAAGGGGGATGAAATCAAAGCGGTCTTCGGCAACAAGGTCATAGGTGAAAGCAAGGTCTGCTTCGCCGTTTTCCAGATATTGCGACATGGCTTCCATATTGCCTTCCAGCAATTTCAGCGAAATGCCAGGATGTGTTTGGGTGAATCGTTTTAGAATGGTGGGCAGAAATGACGGTGCGGCAGTTGCATAGCATGCAATACGAACCGAGCCGATTGTATCACCGCCAACGGATTGTATTTCGGATTCGAATTGGCGCGATTGGTGAATAAACGCACGTATTATCTTGAGCGTTTCTGTCCCCGCTGGCGTTGTCTGAATACCTTTGGCTGGAGTGCGTACAAACAGATCGTACCCCATTTGGGTTTCCAGCGCATTTACCGCCGCTGTGATAGAGGATTGCGATATGTTCAGCTCTGCTGCGGCGTTGGCGATAGACCCCAGCCGATCGGTCGCTTCGACATAACGCAATTGTTTGAGTGTAAAATTCAGCACGGCCATTCCTGCACAAAGTAGTGTTTATCCTGCAGTAAAAACTATTTTTGCTTGCAATGAAAGCGGCATAGGTTTCCAGAACGAGTTTAAAAGGAACGCCTTCAATGACCGCCACTACGATATATTCCGCCAAGAAAATTATAACAATGAACCCCAATCAGCCAGAAGTCAGCCACGTGGCCGTGCGCGAGGGGCGTATTCTGGGCGCGGGGAGTTTGGCAGAGCTAGAGGCGTGGGGGGAGTACACGCTGGATGATCGCTTTGCCGATAAAGTGCTTATGCCAGGATTCGTCGAAGGTCATGCGCATACGATGGAGGGCACGTTGTGGCGGTATGTGTATTGCGGATTTTTTGATCGGATGGACCCTGATGGAAAGTCTTGGGATGGGTTGAAATCCATCGAAGACGTGCTCGATCGTCTGAAAGAAGCGGAAGCTAAGATAGAGGACCCAGACGCACCTTTGTCTGGGTGGTCTCTCGACCCGATCTACCTCGATAACAAGCGGGTAACGCGGCAGGATTTGGACAGTGTGTCTACCACGCGGCCGATTGGGATTTTGCATGCCTCGGGTCACATTATGAACGTGAACTCCAAAGCGTTGGAGATGGCGGGGTTGATGAAGACGGGGATCAATCATCCGGGAATGCCGCTAGGTGATGATGGGATTCCGACGGGGGAGTTGTATGGGCCAGACACGATGACGCCAGTGGGGGTGCATGTGGGGTTCAATCGCTCGCTGACGGACAGTGACGAGCAGGGGTTGCGCGATTTCGGGAAGCTGTGCGTGCGCACTGGCGTGACAACGATTACCGATCTGGCGGCGCGGTTGGAAGACGATGGCGTTGAGGCAATGCTTAAGGTGACAAGCGAGCCGCGCTATCCTGCGCGGGTTGTGCCGTTGAAGTTTTTCATGGGGGCGACAGCGCAAGAAACGGTGGATCGTGCGCTGGAGTTGAAGGAAAAGGCGACAGATATGCTGCGGCTTGGGCGGATTAAGGCCGTGGCGGATGGATCTATCCAAGGGTTTTCGGCGCGGATGCGTTGGCCTGGGTATCACAATGGTGCGCCAAACGGCCTTTGGTACACAGCACCTGAGCAGTTGGCGGAGTTGTACCGTGCTGCGCTGGCGGCGGATGTGCAGGTACACACGCACACGAACGGGGATGAGGCGACGGAGATGGTTCTGGATACGCTCGGGCCCGCGTTGAAAGACGTGCCGCACCCTGATCATCGGTTCACGTTGCAGCATTGTCAATTAGCGGATGCAGCGCAGTTTCGCCGCATGAAGGCGCTGGATATGTGCGTGAACCTATTTGCGAACCACCACTTTTATTGGGGGGATGAGCATTACCGTCTGACTGTGGGGCCAGAGCGTGCTTTGCGGATGAATGCATGCCGCACCGCGCTTGATACGGGTGTGCCGATGGCGATCCATTCGGATGCGCCTGTGACGCCGCTCGGACCACTGTTCACGGC
>CALLAV010000311.1 GCA_938001995.1 uncultured Amylibacter sp.
CTCACAGTTAAGGAAACCAGCCCCATTGACGCCAGCTATTATTACCCCTTGCTGATCTGCATCTCGGGCTTTGTCCTTTTGTTCCTCACACTCGTCTTGTTGCGCACACGCATGCACATCCGCATTCGCCGCACTAAGGCCCTGCTGGCACGGGGCTCCGCATGATCCCTGATCTTGGTAAATACGCCGCTGACGTTTTGTCAGCTTATGCCATCGCGTTGATCCTGCTGATCGCACTTGTGGTGTTCAGTCTGCGCCAATCCGCCAAAGCGCGCGCCGCGCTAGAAGATGCAGAAAAGCAGACCAAGCCATGACCCGTATTTCCCCATGGGTCATCGCCCCCCCTGTCATTTTCCTGTCTATCGCTGCGATGTTCGCGTTTGGCCTGTTCCGTGCCGATCCAAATACGCTGCCAAGCGCGATGATCGGAAAATCTGCCCCC
Source organism: uncultured Amylibacter sp. (assembly GCA_938001995.1). Classification (GTDB taxonomy): domain Bacteria; phylum Pseudomonadota; class Alphaproteobacteria; order Rhodobacterales; family Rhodobacteraceae; genus Amylibacter. Next base: position 443 of record CALLAV010000311.1, read on the forward strand.
CCGCTGGTCGCAGAACCGCTAGAGGGTCTGACCCCCGTGACAGAGGAGATGATCCGCACAGGCGATTTAAAACTCGTCAACTTCTGGGCCAGCTGGTGCGGCCCTTGTCGTGTGGAACACCCCAATCTGACAGAGCTTGCCAAAAACGGCCTGCCTGTCGTTGGCCTAAACTACAAAGACTCCGATGCGAACGCGATTGGCTTTCTTGAGGAGCTTGGAAACCCCTATGTGGGCGTAAGCAGTATCGACGGGCGTCAATCCCTTGAATGGGGCGTCTACGGCGTGCCTGAAACCTTCCTTGTTGACGGCGACGGCACAATCCTGTTCCGCGCCGCTGGTCCCATTACACAGCGCGTGATCCGCGAACAGTTGATCCCTGCAATGAACGCAGCCAGCCAATAAACCAACACACCGTTAAGTAGAAATTCCTTGCCAAATCGCGGTTCAACGCTCTAAGTTCTTCCCCATTACTTTAGATTTAATTTATTTGTGGAAGTTGTCCTATGGCCTCGGATCCTGATCCCAATATTGAACATCGCAAGCTCACTGTGCTCGCCCTCCTGTTAAAACCTGTGGAATATGGCATGATCGGCATGGTCGTGATCGCCGTTTTATGGAGCGCGCAAAAACTCCAAGTTCTGCCCAAAACCTTCAAAGGCTTCGGCGTCGAAGTGGAAATCCCCCAAGACCAAGCCGAAGTCATCCAAGAAAGTTTCAAACGCATCGACATGTTAGAAGCGGATGTTTCAAAACTGCGCACGGACCTCGCAAATGTGGCCAAAAGCGCTGTGACCTTTGGGGGGTCGGCCGAAGTCAGTGCGCAAGCCATTTCTGAAGTGGCCCAAGATACACTGGTTGCCGCCCCCCTTAGCCTTGAAAAGAAAAGCGCGACAACGGGCGTCGGCTATGTCTGGATTGGTACGTTTTCACCCGAGGGCAATTGGCTTGAAAGCTCTGTCGCGGCCGGTGAAGCGCTCAAGAACCTGCCACATCCCAATGATCTGTCAGCAACACAGCAAACCATGCGCATTGATACGAACCTGCGTGATGCCGCGCCTCAAGATAACGCGACTTATTTTTCACAAACCAAGCGGCTCGGCTTTGTGCCCGCAGGCACAATCATCGATGTCACGTCCAAACCGCTTTGGTACAAGCGGTCTGGCGTATCGCAAATATGGGCAGAGGTGAAAACCAGCTACAAACCGCTTTAACCGTCTAAACGTCGAGCGCGAGCACCATTTTCACCGCGTTCGCAGCCTCGGCCCCCTTTTTCACAAAATGCGCTTTGTAAAACGCATCGTGGTCTGGGGTTTCCTGATAATGGTGCGGCGTCAAACTGACGGAAAACACAGGCACACCTGTTTCCATCTGCGCCTGCATCAGCCCATCCACCACGGCGCTGGCAACGAAGTCATGGCGATAAATCCCGCCATCCACCACCAATGCGGCAGCCACCACTGCCGCGTATTCCCCGCTTTGGCCCAGCTTTTTCGCCAGCAGCGGCATTTCGAAAGCACCTGGCACATCAAACGCATCAATCTCTGCGTTGCCCATTGCGTCCTTAAATCCATCATAGGCCTTATCTACTGTGTCCGCATGCCAGCGGGCTTTGATAAAGGCGATCTTGTTGGGTTTTGTCATTGCTCATGGTCCTTTCTTAACAGCGACAAGACCCAGAGCGTTCAGACGCGCGCACGCAGTTGCCCACGATACACCCATCCATTCTCTTCCATCCGGACTATACCGTCGGCCTCGGAATTTCACCGATGTCTGCTTTTGCAAGCTCGCGGGCTATCACCGCCGGTGGGGAATCGCACCCCGCCCTGAGAATACCCAATCGCTACCAACCCAAACCCCGTCTCACAAGTCCATTCCCGACCCAATCCCCGTAATCCGCGCCAATTCGTAACGTCACGAAACGCTGAAAAACCCGTATTGCGCTTTGCCATTCAACCTGTTTTTGCTGGTGCAACCCACGCCGCGTTTAAGGAGCCTTCCATGCAGCCGCAGATCGACCCCACCCGCTACACCAACCTCGCCGTCACTGATGAAGGTGATGGCGTCTGGATGGTCACTCTAAACCGCCCCAACAAACGCAACGCTCTTGATATCCACACAATCGACGAACTGGTGGATTTCTTCTCGCTCGCGCCCCGTGCAGGTGTGCGCGCGGTGGTCCTTGCTGGCAAGGGTGATCATTTCTGCGCGGGGCTCGATCTGATCGAACACCATGACGCAGACCGCAGCCCGGCAGATTTCATGCATGTCTGCCTGCGCTGGCACGAAGCCTTTAACAAAATGGAATATGGCGGCGTCCCCGTCATTGCAGCCCTGCAAGGCGCAGTTGTCGGCGGCGGGCTGGAACTCGCGTCCTCCGCCCACATCCGCGTGATGAACGACACCACCTACTTCGCCCTCCCCGAAGGCCAGCGTGGCCTGTTCACAGGGGGCGGCGCCACCATCCGCGTCACTGACCTTGTCGGGAAATCTCGCATGATCGACATGATGCTCACAGGGCGCGTCTATCAAGGGGCCGAGGCCGCTGACCTTGGCTTCGCACAATACAGGGTCGAAGGTGATCCGCTTGAAAAGGCCATGGAACTCGCCCGCAAAGCCGCGCAAAACCTGCCTCTGTCGAACTTCGCCATCTGTTCAGCGGTCAGCCATATCCAAAACATGTCCGCCATGGACGGCGCTTACGCCGAAGCCGTGGTTGCAGGTGTGGTCAACACACAGTTTGAGGCCCGCGAACGCCTCGCCGCCTTCGCCGATAAATCCGCTGCCCGCGTGCGCCGAAACGAGGAGTAATCCATGACGTTCGAAACTTGGCTCGCCTTCGCTGCCGCCTCGACACTTCTGGTCCTGATCCCTGGCCCAACCGTCCTCTTGGTCCTCAGCTACGC
>CALLAV010000312.1 GCA_938001995.1 uncultured Amylibacter sp.
TTAGGCTTTTCTTCCACTTCTGGCGCTGCTTCTGCTTCAGCCTCAGGCGCTGCATCAGCCTCAACTGGTGCCGCGTCTGCCGTCGCTTCTTCGTCCGTCTTCTTGGTTGAACGACGACGGGTTGTGCGCGACTTCTTGGGCTTCTCTTCAGCAGTTTCCGCTTCGGGCGCTGCGTCTGCCTCCGCGGGGGCGTCTGCTTGCGCTTCTACAGCGGCTTCGCCGTCGTTGGTTTCAGCGTTTTGCGCCTCGCCACCCTGGTTTTCACCCCGATCCTTGCCACCGCGACGCCGACGCCGACGGCGCTTCTTCTTGGGCTGATCGTCCGATGCTGCCTCTGGATGCGGCTCGGTTGTTGTTGTGACCTCGGCCTCTTCTTCCATGGTGAACGGTTCGATGCTGTCGATGGTGACGGCAGCTTGCGCAGGTGCTTTTGGAATGCGCCGCGTAGAGGATTTGAACTTTTCCATTTTATGATCAGGAGAGATCATATGCGGATCAGATTCGATGCGAATGGCCATGCCATAGCGGGCTTCAAGCATCATAATATGTTCGCGTTTTTCGTTCAAAAGGTAGTTGGCGATTTGAACAGGCGCTGTGACCAGCACTTCGCGCGAACGTTTGCGTGTGCCTTCTTCTTCCAGTTCGCGCAGGATCAAAAGGGCCATGGAGTCGTTGGACCGGGTCAGGCCCGTGCCGTGACAGGCGGCGCAAGGCTGTGTTGATGCTTCTAACATCCCTGGACGCAAACGTTGACGAGACATTTCCATCAGGCCAAAGCCCGAAATGCGGCCGACTTGAATGCGCGCGCGGTCGTTTTTCAAACGATCCTTCATGCGTTTTTCAACGGAGGAGTTGTTGCGGCGTTCTTCCATGTCGATGAAGTCGATCACGATCAGGCCCGCAAGATCGCGCAGTTTCACTTGGCGCGCCACTTCTTCGGCAGCTTCAAGGTTGGTGCGCAGGGCAGTGTCCTCAATCGAGCCTTCTTTGGTCGCTTTGCCAGAGTTCACGTCGATCGCAACCAGCGCTTCGGTGATGCCGATGACGATATAGCCACCAGATTTCAACTGAACGGTCGGGTTGAACATGCCATCAAGGTAGGTTTCCACCTGAAAACGGGAAAACAGCGGCAGGGTTTCGCGGTAATGTTTCACGCGGTCCGTGCGGGTTGGCATGAGCATGTTCATATACTCTTTGGCCGTCTTAAAGCCGGCGTCGCCTTCAACCAAAATCTCGTCAATCTCGCGGTTATACAAATCGCGGATAGAGCGTTTGATCAAATCACCTTCTTCGTAGATGGCGGCGGGCGCAATAGATTTCAGCGTTAGGTCACGGACCTGTTCCCACTGGCGCAACAGGTATTCATAGTCGCGTTTGATTTCGGTCTTGGTGCGTTTCGCGCCTGCGGTGCGGATGATCAGACCTGCGCCTTCGGGCACTTCGATCTCATTCGCGATTTCCTTGAGCTTTTTGCGGTCTGGGGCGTTGGTGATTTTGCGCGAAATGCCGCCACCGCGTGCGGTGTTCGGCATCAGAACGCAATAACGACCCGCCAGGGAGAGGTAAGTTGTAAGGGCCGCGCCTTTGTTGCCGCGCTCCTCTTTAACCACTTGAACCAGCAGGATTTGGCGAACTTTAACGACCTCTTGAATCTTATAACGACGCGGGCGTGGTTTGCGCGGGCGGAATTCTGCGCGGGCATGCTCGTCGCTGTCGTCTTGGTCCTTGGCGTCTTCTTCCGCGACGGTTTCTTTCGCGGCTTTTGTGGCTTCGTCGTCAGCTTCATCGGACTCAGCGGCATCTTCGGATGGGTCTTCAACCTCGGCTTCGGCATCCATTTCTGGTGCATCGTTGTCGATTGTTTCAGGCGCCGCAGCTGATTTTTCTACATCGTCTGGCGTTTCAACCACTTCTGCTTCAGGTACATCGACCAAACCGTTGTCGTCACCTTCTGCGTCCACGTCGATCACATCCGATGTAACCACATCATCTGAGTTGGCAGCCGCTTCGGATTTCTTGCGGCGCGAACGACGAGGCTTGCGCGATTTTTCGCGCCGTTCGTCTTCTTCTGCCATAGCTTTGGCGTATTCCGCTTCCTCTGCGAGCAGCTTTTCACGGTCTGCTACAGGGATTTGGTAATAATCGGGGTGAATTTCCGAAAATGCGAGGAAACCGTGGCGGTTTCCACCGTAATCCACAAAGGCCGCCTGAAGGGACGGTTCGACGCGGGTTACTTTTGCAAGGTATATGTTGCCAGCCAGCTGGCGTTTGTTTTCTGATTCAAAGTCGAATTCTTCTACTTTGTTTCCATCAACCACAACAACGCGGGTTTCTTCCGCGTGGGTGGCGTCGATAAGCATCTTTTTAGCCATATTTTATCTTTCGCACGCACATCCGCACAGTCAGGCCTCCTGTTTCCAGGGGGATTGATCATGGAGTTTGCGTGATAAATTGAGGCGATGTGGGAGGCATTGGTGTCTGAAACACGCAAAAACGGCGCAGGTATAGAGCCTGTTCCGTGTGTGTTTTCAATCGTATCAACGCGCTTCATCGCGGTTATCTCCAGCATCCTTATGGTCGGATGCCAAGCTCTGGCGCATGTCGTGCTAAGCGCAACACGCGCAATTCGGGTGGCCAAGTGGCCTTGCCAGTGAATCGGGTTCTGGGTGCGAGCGTTTTTCAGCTCTGAACATCACCGCGAACCGCTGGCGAAACTGTTAGAACGGCGGCTGGTTGCCTGTCCGTTACAAAATAGTCTTATGGACGTTAATGGGGAATTACAATCGAAATTTGGTTAGGGTATGGTTAAGATACAGAAATAAGATCTCGGTCAGCCGAGGCGATAGTGCGGAGCGGTAAGATGATGCGACAGGCGATTTGGCTGGTGGCTGTAATGGTATGTAGTGCGATCTGGGCGCAGGGGTTTGCCCATGCTCAAGGATTGCAAGCACTGGCCCGTGTCGATGTCAGCCAATCCAAGATCGAAGACGGGCGCAATGGGTCGATTTCCCTACAGTTAGAACTGTCACAACCGGTGCCGTTTCGTGTGTTTACGCTGAATGATCCCGCCCGTGTTGTCATGGATTTTCGCGAAATTGACTGGACAGGCTTTGACGAGGCTGCCGTGGATCAAAGCGAACGGGTGAGCGACATGCGGTTTGGCATCTTCCGCCCAGGGTGGTCGCGATTGGTGTTGGATTTGAACACGCCAGTCGTTCCCGATCAAACGGAAATGCGCGTGAACGACACACGTGGCACAGCCACATTGCAGATCGATATGATTGCGGCGAGCGACGAGGCCTTTGCCGATTTCAGCAAAGCCCGCGAGGAAGACGGCTGGGCTTTGCCAAAATCAACCGCTTTCGGCCAACCCAAAGAGCGCCAATTGGGCGACCGCCCTGTGATGGTTGTGATTGATCCTGGCCACGGTGGTGTGGACAGCGGGGCAGAGCGCGACGGCTATGAGGAAAAGCATCTGGTGATGCAATTCGCGCTGGAACTGGAAGAAGCGTTGATCCGCACGGGGCGTTACAAGGCCGATCTGACACGGCGCGACGATGTATTTATGTCCTTGCCAGATCGTATTTCACGGGCCCGAATGTTAGGGGCGGATGTGTTTGTGTCGGTTCATGCGGATGCGCTGTCCGAAGGGTCGGCAACGGGGACAACGGTTTATACTTTGTCCGACAAGGCATCGTCCAATATGGCCGCAGAGCTGGCTGCAGGGCATGACCGCAGCGATTTATTGGCTGGCGTGGATTTGGCAGAACAAGACGATCAAATTGCAAGCGTTTTGATGGATATGGCACGTTTGGAAACGGATGTGCGCAGCGAAATGCTGGCGGATTTCATGGTTAACGGGATCGCACAATCGGTCGGTCGTATCCGCAAACGGCCACATTTAGGGGCAGGGTTCACGGTGCTCAAAGCGCCTGATATCCCGTCTGTGTTGGTCGAATTGGGATTCATGTCAAATAAATCAGATTTGAACAATCTGTTAACGAAAGCATGGCGCGATAAGGTTGTGCTCGGTGTGATTGACGCGCTTGACAACTGGACAGTCGAGGACGCGGCGCAAGGCCGTTTGTTGCGCCAATAAGGTAAATTGCGTCCGCTGCTTTATCGTTTCTTAAACCTTCGTCTTTAGACATCAAACCTTGCACGGGTTTGTTAGATAGGCGGAGTGGATGATCGACAACAGAAACATGGTGACCGCCCTAACCCGTCGCAATCGCATCGGCATGGCACAGCATTTGCAAGAAAAGCGGCAGGCGCCGAATCCCGCGGAATTGCTGTCCGAATTGGCCGAGGTCAGTTTGCAGGGCATTATCGTCCTTGGCGCATATAACATCGAGTTTTGTAACAAACGTGCCCGCGAGCTGAATGGCGTACCAAAGTCGGTTCTGGATGAAGGCAAGCCGTGGATGGATTTCTTTCAATATCAATTGGATCGCGGTGATTTTGGTGAAGGGGACGTGGGGCAGGCGTTTTTCGACAATTTGATTAACAACTTTAAAGAACGCAAAGTCATGCAGGTTGAACGCGCGGCGGGGAATGGGCGTATGGTACGGGCGGATCGTGTGCCAAACTCGCTTGGCGGTATGACCCTTACGCTGACAGATATCACAGAGTTAAAAGCCCGCGAAGACGAACTGCGCGCAATCGGCGTCGCCGCGAAAGCAGCGGAACAAGCAAAGACAGAATTTCTGGCAAACATGAGCCATGAGTTGCGCACGCCTTTGAACGGCATCCTCGGCTTGGCAGAGGTCTTAACGCAAAGCGAAATGGCAAGCGATCAACAAGAGGCCGCAGGTGTGATCTTCTCCTCGGCAGAGGCGTTGGTGCGGGTGGTGGATGACGTGCTAGAGGTGTCAAAACTGGATCTTGGCACGCTCGAAATCAATCCCCAGCCATTTGATTTGCTCCAAACGGTGCGCGATTTGGTAGCTGAATTTTCAGCGGCGGCCCATAGCAAAGGCATCGGCCTGCACCTGCGCCTGTGCGAAGAAATGCCCCGCGTCATCGGCGACGCACGTTTGTTGCATCAGGCGATGACCCATCTGCTCGACAATGCGGTGCGCTTTACCGAAAAAGGTAAGGTCGACGTTATTTTGAATTGCGATGCCTCTGGCGAGGGTACGTTCAAAACCGAATTGATCATTCGTGACACAGGGATTGGCATCAACAAAAGAGACCAGACACGGATTTTTGAGCGATTCACACAAGTCCAAAGCGACACATCACGGGGCTATGATGGGACGGGATTGGGACTGGCCCTTACAAAAGCCTATGTCGAAAAAATGGGCGGGGCGGTCACGGTGGACAGCAAAAAGGGGGAAGGTAGCACATTCAATTTGGCGTTACAGTTTGCAGCAGCGGACCGCGAAAATCTTCAATCAAGGAAAGCCAACGGCAAAAAGTGATCGTTTGGGCGGTTTAATTTCCCAAGAAAAGCATTAGGTGCTGCGTCAAATAGAAAGGTTTGCGCGGCTTTGCGCCAAATCAGACAAAACCCTGCTTTGACCCTGCATTTGTGGGGCGGTAGACTGGCAGGGAGTAGAGTTAGGGATTCGTTGGTGCTGCGTTTCATATTAAACATTTTTGGCTGGTTTTTCAGTGCTGCAACCATTGGTGCAGTATTCATCGTCATGATCCTTGGCGGTGTCTTCTGGATGTACGGCCGCGATCTGCCTGATCACCAAGCCCTTGCAAGCTATGAACCTGCAACCATCAGCCGTGTTTATTCCATCCAAGGGCGCGTTATGGACGAATTCGCCCGCGAGCGGCGTATGTTTACGCCCGCAGATGAAATTCCTGATGTGGTGAAACAGGCGTTTGTCAGCGCGGAAGACAAGAATTTTTATGAACACAAAGGCTATGACCTTTTGGGCATTGGTTCGGCGGCGTTAGATGCGGCGCGGGGCGGGCGGTTGCGCGGGGCCTCTACCATCACGCAGCAGGTCATGAAGAACTTTTTGCTGGATGGGTCGCGCTCGTTCGAGCGTAAGATCAAGGAAATTATTCTGGCCAGCCGTCTGGAAACCACGCTGAGCAAAGATGAAATCCTAGAATTGTATCTGAACGAAATTTTCCTTGGTCAAAACTCGTACGGGGTTACCGCGGCAGCGGACACGTATTTTGGCAAGAACCTCGAAGAACTGACGGTGGCAGAAGCCGCATATTTAGCAGCCCTTCCCAAAGCGCCAAGCCAATATCATCCCGTCCGTCAGATCGAACGTGCTATGAACCGACGCAATTTTGTTTTGCGCGAAATGTTTGAAAACGGGTACATTGACCAAGCCGTTTATGAAGCCTCCAAAGCGGGTACGCTGCGCACGGTACAATCTGGGGATTATGCGTCGACGCGTTCTGAACGACCGCCGCGTGACTATTTCACAGATGAAATTCGGCGCCAGTTGTCTGGTGATTTTGGTGAAGAGGAATTCTTTGGTGGCGGTCTTACGATCCGCGCGACGATGGATCCAACCCTGCAAGACGAAGCGGCCAAGGCGTTGCGCACGGGTCTAGAAAAATACGACCGCAATCTGGGCATCTATCGCGGCACAAAAGAAAAGATCGACGCCGCCCTTTTGAGCGAAGAAGCCACTTGGCGCGAGGCGCTGGGTAAAACAGGGTTGGCGCGTGATATCCCACGCTGGAAACCCGCAGTGGTGCTGGCTGTTGGCGATAATTCCGCACGTATCGGCATCGAAGGCGAACCCGAAGATGCAGACGGACATTTCTTGTCGATGAAGGATTTGGGGCGCTGGCGTCCTGTTTTGGAAAATGGCCGTGCTGGCAAGAAAGCCCGCAAGCCTGCTGATTTGCTTGCGGTTGGTGATGTGATCCACATTCGGGCCGTAACAAGCGATGCGGATGGCTCTTTCGTGCGCTGGTCGCTGCGCCAAGTACCGCGTATTCAGGGCGGGTTTATGGCGATGGACACCAACACGGGCCGCGTCTTGGCCATGCAGGGTGGATTTTCCTATCAGCATTCGGTGTTCAACCGCGCCACGCAGGCCGCCCGCCAGCCTGGCTCCAGCTTTAAACCCTTTGTGTATGCCTCTGCGCTCGACAGCGGATATTATCCCAGCACGATTGTTGTGGATGCCCCGATTGAGGTGCAGACGCCACAAGGGCTATGGCGGCCAAAAAACGCATCGAACAAGTTTTATGGCCCTGCGCCACTGCGCACTGGGATTGAACGCTCGCGAAACCTGATGACAATTCGTTTGGCGCAAGATGTGGGTATGAACGTTGTGGCCGATTATGCCGAACGGTTTGGCGTATACAACGACATGAACCAAGTGCTGGCCAATTCGCTGGGTGCGCAAGAAAC